>DASQYQ010000190.1:0-4545 GCA_035639115.1 Sphingomicrobium sp.
AATGGTTTCGCTTGCCAGAGCGTTTGCGTCGGCCGGGCGAACGGTGGACATTTATGTGACCCGCGCGATGGACGGCGATCCGGGCTCTCCCGCGGGGACAAAAGCGTTCGCACTAAGCGACGATGCCGAGCCGGGCCGCTGGCCGTTCGTTTCGACGAGGCGCGCTTATTCGCGCGCCTTGGCGCAGGCGCTCGAACGCAATCCGCCGGATTTGCTTCTGGCCGCCGGGTCGGATTCGCCGCTCGCGATAGCGGTACGAGCCAAGACCATGTTGCCGCAGCTTCTGCTGGTGGTGCGGGCCAGCAGTTACCCGGGACGAATCATTCCCTGGCGCCGGTTGCGCAACAAGCTGGTGGAGTTGGTTCGCAAGCGACTTCGGCGCCGGAGGTACCGCGCGGCGAGCTCCATCATCGCAGTGTCGAATGACGTGGCGGCGGGCGTGCGCCGGATGGCTCCAAACGTGCCCACGATCGTGCTTCCGAGTCCCGTCGTCACTTTGAAGTTCATTGAGGATTTGGCTGGACCGCCGCCCGACCACCCATGGCTCAAGGAGAAAATTCCGGTCGTGCTCGCCGTCGGCCGATTATCGGTGGCGAAGGATTTCCCGACTCTCCTGAGAGCTTTTCAACTCGTACGAGCCCAGAGGGAGGTGCGACTGGTGATCCTTGGCGACGGGCCGTCAGCATACAGGCAGGAGTTGATCGAGCTCGCAGGCTGGCTGGGGATCCAGAATGACATCGTCCTTCAAGGTTGGACCGACAATGTTGCCGGTTGGCTGGCGCGGGCAGCTTTGTTCGTTTCCACGTCGATTTGGGAAGGATCGCCAGGCGCAATCATCGAAGCGCTCGCTGCGGGCTGCCCGGTGGTCGCTACCGATTGCCCGGGCGATACGAGGAGCTTGCTCGATAGCGGCCGTCTCGGCGGAATCGCGCCCGTCGGCGATTTTCGGACCATCGCCAAGCTCATCCAAGACCAGCTGGACAAGCCGCCCGACAGCGAGGAGCTGAAGCGCGCTGCCGATCGGTACCGCGAGGATTCGGCGGCTGCCGGATATCTCGCCGCGCTCGATTCATTCCTGGCCGCTCGGATCAATGACCAGTGATTGCCGAACGGCAGCTTCTCTTCGAGCCGCGCCGCCTGGCGACCGCCATTGCCCACGCCTTCAGGCCCGAGAAGCGCGTCTGAGGATCACGCCGCTCGAGCGCGAATTCAGTCTCCGGCAATGTGGCGGCAATCACGAGGGAGCAAACAGCCGTCCGAGTCTCTTCAGCGGAGGTTCGAATGCCCCGTCATCTGATCACTGCGGCGACGGCAATTGCAGCGGTCGTCTCTGGAGCCCAAGCCGCGGTTGCCCCGGCACCCGCCGTCAAAGCGGCTCCTCCGGCCAAGCAGGCCCAGCCCGCTGCCCCCCGGGCGCTTACCCGAACGGCCTTGGCCGATCAGCTGAGGGCCCGGTTCAAGGCTATCGACACCAACAACGATGGGGCCCTTAGCCAAGCCGAGCTCGCCGCCGCGGAGGCAAAAGCGGAGCAGCAGCGAATTGCCGAGATCCGCAGCCGGATGGACTCGGAGTTTACCCGGCTCGACACAAATCATGACGGACAGCTCAGCAAGGCGGAGTTCATGGCCGCCGCGCCAACGGGAGCCAAATCGCCGCCCAATGGGGCCGACGCGCTTAGACAGCTGGACAAGAACCACGACGGCAAGGTCACGTTCGACGAATTCAGCGCGTCCGCCCTGGCCGCCTTCGATCGCGTTGACACGAACCATGACGGAGTGATCAGCGCGGCCGAGCGCCAAGGTGCCGCCAAGCCGGCTGCGCCCAAGAGCCACTGATGGGAACCGTCAATGGCCCAGCCGTTCCGATTCTCAGCGTTGTCCTGTTCGGTCTTTCGGGCTTGCTGCTGCTCCTGAGCGCACTCTCCTGGTCGAAGGTTGCTCGAGAGACGGGCCGCGATCGGCCGGCGATATCAATCCAGGCTCTCCGATCGGCGGCCGGCCTTACCGCCCTCTCATTCGTCGTGCTTGGGATTGCGGCCTGCTGGCTTGCGTTCACGTCCGTCTCTTCGGGAAGCTAGGCGGCTTCGCCTGCCGTCGCCAGGTCGCAAGACCGCGCATTCCTCCCCTTGCGCCCAATCGCCAGCGACGCAGCGGCAGTAACCGTGGCCACCCACTAACGTCTCGACGGCGATAGCCGCTTAGGCTCAGTGCTGTTTGCCCGTGACGAGCGGGACGATCTGCCACAAGGCCGAGATTCCGACGAGCGTGTAGACGATTCGGCTCAGCGCCGACATCTGTCCGAAGATTGCAGCCACCAGGTCGAATCCAAAGAGGCCGACGAGGCCCCAGTTGATGCCGCCAACAATGACCAGCAGCAGGGTGATTGTGTTGAGGACTTTCATCGCGAATCTCCGTCTTTCCGTGCACGGCCCCGTCGGCCGGCGCTTTCGTACTTGCTGGAGTTAGGTGAGGCGTTCTCGGCGGCCCATACGGCCTTTGGACGGTATGGCTTAGAGGCCGCCTTCCACGGCGATCCGGATGGCCTCCGCAGACGTCTTCACGCCGAGACGTTCGAGCAGAAGCGCTCGGTGCATCTTCACGGTCTTCTCGCTAATCTTGAGCTTCCACGCAATCTGCTTATTCAGAAGGCCGTGCGCCATAGCCTGGAGCACCTGCCGTTGCCGCGGCGGAAGCTGCAAGATGGCTTCGGCCGCGCTCTCGCGGCGGAAGTCGAGGTTGCCGGCTGCTGCGCCAGGTCCGAGCTCGACCTGCGAACCGAGAAACCAGGCGAGCTCCTCTTCCTGCCCGAGTAGCGGCGTGATCATCACGCCATTCTGGAAGGGCGTGCCGTCGCGACGATAGTTGGTCAGCGCAACCAGGGCCGGCCGTCGCCCCCTAATCGACGCGCGGAGATGCTCGGTCGCGGTTTCCTGAGTGTCTGGTCCGACGAGGAAGCGGCAGTTGCGCCCGACGATTTCCATCTCTCTGTACCCGGTTAGCTCGCAGAACTTCTCGTTGGCGACCTCGAGCGGGTTGTCGGCGGACCTCGGATTGCTGATGACCATTGCAATCGGGCTCAGTGCAATTGCCTGAATAAGTTCGTCCTGTCCGCGCGCGCCAAACGTCAAAGCGCAAATCCCTCAAAGTTACAGACTGGCCTTCGGGTCGCCGCGAGACAAGCCTTGCTTTCGGCGCGAAGCGACTTCGGAAGACCTCGGCCCGAAATCCTTAACCACTCCCCAGAACCAGGGAAGATCGGTCGAGCAGATCGCGATGCCGCCAACCGTTGCAGGCTGACCGGTCGTAACGGCGGCGTTCCACCCACTGCTGACGGTCGGCCTTCTAGGCTCGAGTCCATATTTGCGATCGACAGAGCAAACCGCCCAGGGCGCAACCGGTCAGCTTGAGCCTCTGGCTGTCGAGTAGCTGCAGCCTCGCCGAGACGTGGATGTTGTCGTCGGGAATGTAGAGCTTTCCCGCCCAGCCGCCGCCCTTGCGTCGCACGTCCGTTAGAACGGTGGTCCCGACGATCTGCGAGGTGGTCTTCGCAACTTCACGTCGACCCCGCGCGGACGCCCAGACAACCTTTCCGCAAAGGACGCTGCCACAGGGCGCGACGGCGATCACCGCGCTGCCAATCGGGTTCCTCCACAGTCCTTCGACGGACGTGGGCGTCGGCTGCGCCGCTGCAACGGCCAAGAGGATCAGCATGTCAGTATTCAGCAGCAGGCAGACACATGCGCGACGAAACCTGCGCGAGGACTTTTGAACAAACCACTAGCTCCACAGCCCAGAGTCCACTCCGATATGTCGGAACGGGCATTCCAGCAAATTACACCTCGGCAATGAACACGCTCGCTTCCGCACTGGCGCAGGCGAACGCTGCGCAAGGACTGCGTTCCACCAAAGGCAGACATTGGAGCAACCGACAGGATGATGCCGCTCTCAGTCGCGCCGGTAGTGCATCGCCACCGCGCCGCTTCGGAGCGGCTTCGCCGAGATCAGATCGAGCCTTCGCGTACTGGGCAGGCCGCCCTGGTAGAGCGTCGGCCCATGTCCCGCGATCCTGGGGTGAACGAGGAACATGTACTCGTCGATGAGATCAAGCCGGTCCAGCTCGGTTGCGAGTTTGCCACTACCGAGGAGCACGCCCGCCGGGTTCGCGTCCTTGATCCCCTGCACGGCTGTTCGCAGGTCGCCGGAAACGTGGTGGCTGTTGGTCCACACAAAGTCCTTTCGTGTCGACGACACCACATATTTGCGCTTGTGTTCCAGCTTCACCGCCCACTCGCGTATCGCCGGGGGCGCTTCCACATCGCCGCGAGCGACCGACGGCCAGTAGCTTTCCATCATCTCGTATGTGGTGCGGCCCCACAGCATCGCCCCGGCCTCGTCCATGAGATGAGTGAAGAACGCGTGCGTCTCCTCGTCAGCGATCCCCTCCTGGTGGTCGACGCAGCCGTCCAGGGTGACGTTTATGCTGAAGGTCAATCGTCCCATGTGTCGAGCCTAGGCCATGGACTCCGAGAAGGACAGCCGCGGCTC
>DASQYQ010000191.1:0-6573 GCA_035639115.1 Sphingomicrobium sp.
AGGCGGAAGGTAGAGCTTGTCGCCCGGCTGGATGTTGAACGCCTTGTACCAGGCATCCACGTTCCGAACGACGCCGTTGACCCGATACTTGCCCGGGCTGTGCTCGTTCGTGATGACCTGCTGGCGCTCGGCGTCCTCGCGCTGCTTTTCCTGCCACGCTTGGGCATAAGCGATGAAGAATCGCTGGTCGCCAGTCAGGCCATCGATCACGGGCGACTGGCCGTGCTTGGCCTCATATTTCTTGAAAGCCGCATAGGCGTTCTCGACGCCAGACAGATCGCCGATGTTCTCGCCCAGCGTTAGCTTGCCGTTGAGATGCAGGTCCTTCCACGGATAGAACCCATTGTACTCGGCGACGAGCGCGTCAGTCCGCGTCGTAAACGCCTTCTTCGCTTCCGGCGTCCACCAGTTGCGAAGCTTCCCGTGCGGGTCGAATTTGCTTCCTTCGTTATCGAAGCCGTGGCCCATCTCGTGCCCGATCACGGCACCGATGGCGCCGTAGTTCGCAGCCGCATCCGCGTTCGGATCGAAGAACGGCGGTTGAAGGATCGCGGCGGGGAAGGTGATCTGGTTCGCGAAGGGGTTGTAATAAGCGTTGATCGTCTGCGGATACATTTCCCACAAAGTGCGATCCACGGGCTTGGGGAACCGCTTCAGCTGCAGCTGCCAATCGAAATTCGCCGCAGCCATGGCGTTGGCCAGCGGATTGCCCTTGACCACGTTCATCGACGAATAGTCGATGTACTTCACCGGGTGCCCGATCCGCGGCTCAAACGCAGCGAGCTTCTCGAGCGCAGCCTTGCGGGTGGCGTCGTCCATCCAGCTGCTGCTTGAAATGCGCTCGCGATAAGCGTCCTCGAGGTTGCCAATCAGCTCCTTCATCTGAGCTTCGGACTTAGCGGGGAAGTGTGTCTTGACGTACATTTGCCCAACGCCTTCGCCGAGCGCGCCGTTGACGGCCGCGACGCCGCGCTTCCAGCGCTCGCGCTGCTCCTGAACGCCGTTCAGCTCCTTCGAGTAGAAGGCGAAGTGGGCATCGTCGATCGCTTTCGGCAAGTTGGCCGCGTGGTCGGACACGAAACGGAACGCGAGCCATTCCCTCCACGTCGAAATCGGCGTCGAGGCAAGGATCTTGCCCGCGCCTGAAACGGCAGACGGCTCCGTCACGATGATCGTCTTCGCCTTGCCCAGACCAGCCTTTGCCAGCGTCGGAGTCCAGTCGAATTGCGGCGCCAGCTTCTGCAGCTGAGCAGCCGTCATCGGATTGTAGATCTTGTCGATGTCGCGACGATCCGCCGCTGGCCACTGCGCTTGCGACAGAGCTGTCTCGAGCGCGATGATGCGGTCCGCCGCAGCTTCGCCGCCGGGAAGGCCGGCGAGCTTCTCGATGTTGATGATATAGTCGCGATAGGCGGCGCGGTGCGCCTTCATCTTCGCGTTGTCTTCGAGGTAATATTCGCGGCTCGGCAGTCCGAGCGTCGCCTGACCGGCAATGGCGGCATAGGCATCGGGATTCTTGAAATCGGGCGCGATGCCGACGTCGACTGGGCTCGCGAAGCCCGGCTTGATGAATAGCGCCGCCAATTGCTGACGAGTCTTCACGCCGTTGATCTCGGCAAGATACGGCTTGAGCGGCGTGGTGCCCGCCGCCTCGATCGCGCCGGTGTCCATGAAGCTCGAGTAATAATCGCCGATCTGCTGGCTCAGGCGATCGCCGGTCGGATTGGCCGCGAGCTGCTCGACGATCTGGCGAACGTCCTTCTCCGCCTGGTCGGACAGCGTGACGAACGGACCTGCGGAAGCGCGGTCGGCGGCGATCTGTGTGTTCTTGTCCCAGGTGCCGTTCACATAAGCCCAGAAGTCGTCGCCGGGCTTGACGGACTTGTCCATCGCCGACGGGGCATAACCCCAGTCGCCATAGACCGGCTTGCCGGTCGGTTGCGCCGACGCGGGAATTGCAACTGCTACGAGGCTCGCGGTGGCGAGCGCCAACATCTTGAATTGCATGGATTTAAACCCCTCCGGAGGAATGCGGTGGGCAATGCCGCATCAACCCGCTGTTTGGCAAGGATTTTCGACGAATGAACGGGCGCTAGCGACTAACCCGCGGGAAGGGTGAGCCGGGCGAGGAGCCCGCCCAAATCCTCACTCTCCTCGAGCGAGATAGACCCGTCGTAGATTTCCGCTACGTCGCGCACAATCGCCAGCCCGAGGCCGGTTCCTGGCTTGCCAGTCGTGTCGAGCCGGGCGCCGCGCGCGAACAGCTCGCTGCGCAGTTCGGCCGGGATGCCGGGGCCGTCGTCCTCCACGACGATATCTACCTTCTCCCCCTTCGGCTCGACGGTCACGAACACACGCCCGCCGCCATATTTCGCAGCGTTCTCGACCAGGTTGCCGAGCATCTCGTCGAGGTCCTGGCGCTCGACTCGGACCTGCGCCTCATGATTGCCGGCGATATCGACCGTCACGCCCTCATAGAGCCTCGCAACGGCCCGCTGAACGGCTTCGAGGCTATCCCAGACGCGCGCTCGCGCCTGAGCTGCCGCACGCCGGCCGATGGCCCGGGCACGCGCAAGGTGATGGTCGACTTGTCGACGCATCACTAGCGCCTCGCGGCAAACGGTATCGGCGAGGTCAGGCGCATGCGCGGTCGCGGCGTTGGTCACGACCGTGAGCGGCGTCTTGAGCGCGTGGGCCAGGTTGCCGGCATGCCTACGCGCCTCCTCGGCCTGCTCCTCGCTATGCGCGAGGAGCTGATTGATCTCCTCGGTCATCGGCCGGATTTCCGCCGGGAAATCACGACTGATCCGGGTGCGCTCACCGGACCGGATCGCCGCCACTTCCAGCCGAACGCGCCGCAGCGGCCACAAGCCGTAGAAAGTCTGTAATGCCGCCAGGATGAGCAAACCCACGCCAAGAGCGGTGAAGCTCCAGAACAGCGTCGACCGAGCCTGGTGGATCTGCTGATCGAGAGAATCGCGGGCTTCGGCGACCTGGAACCGCCACCGAACCTTGGAACCGGGAAGGATGATGTCGCGCTCCGCCACGCGCAAAGTTTCCTTATGTCCGGCCGTCGAGAATTCGTCGCTATCGTAAAGATGCGGCTTGATGTCGGAGTGGTCGTTCGACACCCGCAGCCGCCGGTCCCACAAGGAGCGCGACGGATAGCAAAGCGTGGACTCGAGGTGCAGACGGCAGGAATCCGCAGGGAGATCCGTGACCTGATAATAGAGCCCGGAATAGGGTTGGATGAACCGCTGGTCGGCCGGCGCGCGACTGAAGCGTACCTCGCCGATCGGGCCGATCTCGGCGGCGTCGACCATCGAGTTCAGCATGTAGACGAGCTGGTTGTCGAAACTGTCGAGGAACGAGCGCGAAAGCACCCGATCGAGCGCGAAAGCCCCGATCAGGAGAAGCGCGGCGATCCAGACAGCAGCAACGCCGATCATTCGGCGGGTCAGCGAGCCGGTGCGGCGACGATGGGCCCTCCGGCTGGCGGCGGATAAATGGTCGGACGCCGCCGCGACGGTGGCGGCCTCCTTGTTCAACTGGCTCTAACCTCCGCAGGCTCCTCAAGGCTATAGCCGAGGCCGCGGATGGTGGTGATCACGTCTGCTCCGAGCTTCTTCCGGATACGCGTCACGAACACCTCGATCGTGTTCGAATCCCGGTCGAAGTCCTGGTCGTAGATATGCTCGATGAGCTCAGTGCGACTGACCACCTTACCCTTGTGGTGCATGAGGTAGGATAGGAGCTTATATTCCTGAGCGGTGAGCTTCACCGGCTCGCCGGCCTTGGTAACCTTTCCCGAGCGGGTGTCGAGTCGGATGTCGCCGGCGATCAGCTCCGACGATGCGTTGCCCGAAGAACGCCGGATCAATGCGCGCAACCTGGCGATCAACTCCTCGGTCTGGAACGGCTTGGCAAGATAATCGTCGGCGCCGGCGTCGAGGCCAGCCACCTTGTCGGACCAGCTGTCGCGCGCGGTCAGCACGAGGACGGGCATCTTGCGTCCTTCCCTCCGCCAGCGGTCGAGCACGGTGAGGCCGTCAACCTCGGGCAAGCCGAGGTCGAGAATCACCGCATCATAGCTTTCGGTCGAGCCGAGATAGTGGCCGTCCTCGCCGTCGGTGGCGAGGTCGACGGCATAACCGGCGCCTTCGAGGGTCGAGCGGAGCTGGCGCCCGAGATTAGGTTCGTCTTCGACGATCAGGACACGCATCGATGCTCCCCGGAGCTGTTCATCTTCGTGCCGTCAACCCGCGTTGCGGCAAGAGGTTGCTTATCCGGAACAACTGGGAAGGCGCGGCGAAAAGTCAATCCGCTGCCGTTACGGCGTCAGGGATGCGAGCGGCGGATGATCCGCCCCGTCTGCGGGTCGACGTCGACCCAGATTACGCGGCCGTTCATGATGAACTTCATGCGATACGCACCGCCGTTGAGCTCGGGACCGAGATAGTCTGCGCCCGGACCCATGAACGGCATCACTCGCCTCTCCAGCTGCGGAAGCGGCATCGAGCGACCGTCGCGCCGCCCTTCAAACGCCCGCTCCTGCTCACCGCGCGGACCCTGCGGCTCCATGCCCTGTGCGCCCTGCGAACCGCGGTCGCGCGGCCCATCGGCCAGCGCCGGCGCGCTGCTGAGGCCGGCTGCAACAAGCCCGGCAATAAGAACCGTACGCAGAATGTTCATCACTCGACTCTCTCGTCGCAGGCACTTCTACCAGTGACCATTGAATTGGCTATGAACGCGGATGAACAGAGACGTTCAGGCAAACAACCGTTGCAAGAGAGCAACAGGTCCGCTTTTCGGGCTCCATTTGCTCGACTGGCTCGCTAGAGGCCGACGACATGGGCGCACCCATTCTCTCCTTTGAAAATCTCGGGCTCATACAGGGCGATGGCTGGCTGTTCCGGGAGCTCGATCTGTATATCGGCGAGCGGGATCGGCTGGCGCTGATTGGTCGTAACGGCGCCGGCAAGACTACCCTCCTCAAATGCCTCGCCGGCCTGATCGATCCTGACGAAGGCAGACGAACGATCGTTCCGGGCACCAATGTCGTCCTCCTCGAGCAGGATCCGAAGATGGCCGGGTTCGAGACCCTGCGCGACTGGGTGGCCCACGGCCAGGACGCTCCCGAGGCGCACGAGGTTGCGGCAATTGCCCACCAGCTCGGGATCGACCTTTCACGGCCGACGGCGACCGCCAGCGGAGGCGAGCGGCGCCGCGCAGCCATTGCGCGGGCGCTGGGCTCGAACCCCGATGTGCTCCTGCTGGACGAGCCGACCAACCATCTGGATCTCGCGGCGATTGAATGGCTCGAAGATTGGCTGAAGCGTTTCAAAGGCGCCTTCATCGTCATCAGCCACGACCGCACTTTCCTGACGCGCCTCACGCGCAGCTGCCTGTGGCTGAACCGCGGCGATCTGCGACGCGCAGAGATCGGCTTCGGCGGCTTCGAAGCCTGGACCGAAGCCGTCTACGCCGAAGAAGCGCGCGCCGCGGAGAAGCTCGATGCCAAGCTGAAGATCGAACTTCACTGGCTTCAGCGCGGAGTCACCGCGCGCCGTCGCCGCAATCAAGGCCGCCTCGCCAAGCTCAACGAAATGCGCGCTCAGCGCGCGGCGATGCTGGGCGCCGCGGGCACAGCGAAGCTCGCGCTGGCGAAAGATGATGTGCGCACCAAGACGGTGATCGACGCCGAGCTGGTGTCGAAGAGCTTCGGCGAGCGGCAGATCATCCGCGAGTTCAGCCTGCGCGTGCAGCGTGGGGATCGCATAGGCATCGTAGGCCCAAATGGTGCAGGCAAGACGACGCTGCTCAAGATCCTGACCGGAGAGCTAAAGCCCGACACCGGCGCCGTGACCCTCGCGAGGACGCTCTCCGGGATCGTTATCGACCAGCAGCGCAAGCTGATGGAGCCGCAGCGGCGCGTGAAGGACGTGCTCGCAAACGGCGGCGACTGGATCGAGGTCCGGGGCCACAAGAAGCACATCAAGGGCTATCTCAAGGAATTCCTGTTCGAGCCTGCCATCGCCGACGCGCCAATTGGTTCATTGTCGGGCGGCGAGCGCTCGCGGCTCTTGCTGGCGCGCGAGTTCGCGCGGGAAGCGAACCTCCTCGTGCTGGATGAGCCGACGAACGATCTCGACCTCGAAACGCTCGACCTGCTGCAGGAAGTGATCGCGGATTATGAGGGCACGGTCCTGATCGTCAGCCACGATCGAGACTTCCTCGACCGAACGGTGACGATCACCCTTGGGCTCGACGGCTCGGGCAAAGTCGACGTCGTCGCTGGCGGGTATGAGGATTGGGTGCGCAAGCGGTACGAGGCGCATCGTTCCCCGGCGAAGGCCGGGTCCCAGGGCGGTGCGAAAGCGGCGGCTAATGGCGCTCCTGAACCCCGGCCTTCGCCGGGGAACAAGCTGTCCTACAAGGACCAGCGAGATTTTGATCGCCTCCCCGAAGAGATTGAGCGGTTGCAGGAGCTTGTCGAAGCCGACGAGCAGTCGCTTTCAGATCCTGACCTCTACAACCGAGATCCCAAACGCTTCGCCGACCTCACCGAGCGGA
>DASQYQ010000192.1:0-4136 GCA_035639115.1 Sphingomicrobium sp.
GCGAATGAGCGCCTGCCGAAGGCGGCGCTGATCGCCGTCGGCGCAACCGGACTGATCGGAATGAGCTTCCATGCCTACAATATCTTGAAACGCCCCGGTGAGCTCGACGCTCTGAACCTCTTTTACGCAGCTCCGATCGGAGCGCCCGCAGCGCTCACCCTCGCCGGCCTCTATGGCGCGATCGCAGGCAAGATGGGAAGCGACCATGTGCGAACGCGCCTACCGAGGCTCGCGGCGGGCCTCGTCGCATTCTCGCTCATGGGCACGGTCGCGGAAGCGGGCCTGCTTCACTTCCGCGGCGCTTTTCAGGACCCGGCGATGTACGCGCCGGTGACGATCCCTCCGCTTGCCGCGATCGCCTTGGGCGCGGCTGCATTGTCGCCGCGCGCCGCCGTGGTCGCGGAGCCGCTGCTGAAGGCGACCGCCGTGCTCGGAATCGCTGGACCGATCTTCCACGCCTACGGGATCCACCGGAACATGGGCGGCTGGCGCAATTGGAGCCAGATGATCCTGCAGGGGCCGCCACTCCCGGCGCCGCCCGCGTTCCTCGGAATCGCTGCCGCAGGTCTCGGAATTCTCCCCGCGCTTGAGGCGAGGTCGCGATGACTGAGTTCCGAACCCCTTATCTGACCTATGACGTCCTCGATAAGTGGAACTCGCCGTCGTGGAACGACCAGACGCGCGAAGCCATACGACAACGCCTCGATGAAGTGCCTCCGCGGCGGTTCCTGACGACCGGGCAATGGGACCTGCTCGAAGCGATCGTGGCGCGGCTGGTGCCGCAGCCGGATCGCGACGAGCCGGTGCCGATCGTGCCGTGGATCGACGCAATGCTCCACCACAACCATTCGCCCGGCTATCGCTACGCAGACATGCCGCCGATGCGCGAGGCGTGGAAGCAGGGGCTCGACGCCATCGCCGCCGAAGCGCTCAACCGCCACGGGAAGGGCTTCGGGGAGCTGTCGCCCAAGGAGCAGGACGAGCTCCTTGCCGACGTCCAGCACAATTGTGTCGAAAGCCGCTATTGGGGCGAGCTTCCGGCGGGCGGATTCTTCCTCCACCACCTGCTGAAGCAGACGGTTGCAATTTACTATTCGCACCCCGCCGCGTGGAGCGAGATCGGCTACGGCGGCCCCGCTTCCCCGCGCGGCTATGCGCGGCTCGGATTCGACGAGCGCGATCCATGGGAAGCGAAGGAAATCGACCTCGAGGCCGAAGATGCTTGATGTCTCGGAGCCTCGGGCGATCAAAGGCCGAGCGCCGGACGTGTTCCGCCCTGGCAAGTGGGTCGACATGCGCGCCTACGACGACAGCGAAGAGGTCGACTTCGCCATCGTCGGCACCGGCGCCGGTGGGGGCACGCTTGCCTGCAAGCTCGCCGAAGCTGGATTTTCGGTCGTCGCGTTCGATGCCGGGCCGTTCTGGCGCCCGCTCGAGGACTTCGTGTCGGACGAGAATTGGCAGGGCGGTCTCTATTGGACCGACGAGCGGATCACCGGCGGCGCGGACCCGGTTGAGCTCGGCGCGAACAACAGCGGGCGAGGCGTCGGCGGAAGCACCGTCCACTACACCATGATCGCGCTCCGCTGGCGGCCCGAATGGTTCAAGTGCAAGTCGGCGCTCGGCTATGGCCGCGACTGGCCGATCAGCTTCGACGAGCTCGAGCCCTATTACGAGGAAGCCGAAGAGGCGCTGAAGATCTCCGGGCCGATCCGCTATCCATGGGGCAAGCGGCGCAAGCGCTACCCCTACCGCGAGCACGAGGTGAACGCTGCCGGACTCGTGCTCGCGCGCGGGTGCGAGGCGATCGGGATCAAATGGTCTCCGCTGCCGCTCGCTACGCTCTCCGCTCCGCGCGGAATGGCGCACCCTTGCGTCTATCGCGGCTTCTGCGCTTACGGCTGCTCCACCAACGCCAAGCAGAGCGTGCTCGTCACCTTCATCCCGCGCGCGCTGAAGGCCGGCGCTGAAGTGCGCGACCTTGCGATGGTCGGTCGAATCGAGGTGGGCAAGGACGGGAAGGCGACCGGCCTCACCTACCATCGCGGCGGCCAGTGGCGGCATCAGAAAGCCAAGCATGTCGTAGTCGCCGGCTACGCGATCGAGACTCCGCGGCTGCTGCTCAATTCCAAGTGCAGCTACTTTCCCGACGGGCTCGCCAACGAGAGCGGCCTCGTCGGAACGCACATCATGATTCACTCCGGCCCCGGGGTCTGGGGAGTCATGGACGAAGAAGTGCGCTGCTACAAAGCGCCGCCGTGCATGGCCGTCACCGAGCACTGGAATTACGACGATGAAGACAAGAAGGACTTCGCCGGCGGCTATGCGTTCATGAGCCAGGGGCCGCTGCCGGTCGGCTGGGCGCAGGCGCAGGCGATCAACCGCGGCATGTGGGGAATGAAGCTCCGCCAAGAGATGACCCGCTACAACCATATCGCCGGCCTCAGGATCGTCGGCGAGACCGAGCCGCAGCGGCACAACAGAATCGAGATTGCCGACGAGAAGGACCAGTATGGCCTTCCGATCCCGCGAATGACGTTCAGCTATTCGGAGAATGACCGGAGGCTAATGAAGCATTCGATCGGCTCGATGAAATCGGTCCTGGAGGGCGCCGGCGCGAAGGAGCTGTGGGTCGACGACGACACCTCGCACCTGATGGGCGGATGCCGAATGGGCGAGGATCCGAACGATAGCGTCGTCGACAAGGACGGCCGAAGCTGGTCGATTCCAAACCTTTGGGTGTGCGACGGCTCGCTCTTCCCGACCAGCGGCGGCGTGAACCCGTCGCTTACCATCCAGGCGCTCGCCTGCCGGATGGGCGACCGCATTACCGACATGGCGAAGCGGGGCGAGCTGTGAGGAAGGCGCCCGCCAATATCGCAAGCATCGAGGACCTGCGCAAACGCGCGCACGCCCGAGTCCCCAAGCCCTTCATGGATTATATGGAGGCCGGCTCCTTCCAGCAGATCACGCTTCGAGAGAACCGCCGCGACCTCGACGCCATCCGCTTTCGCGAGCGCGTGATGTTCGACGTTTCGAACCGTAAGCTCGAAACGACCATGCTCGGCGAGAAGGTCGCTATGCCGGTCGCGATCGGGCCGACCGGAATCTGCGGGGCGATCTGGTCGAACGGCGAGATCCTCTCGTGCCGAGCAGCGCACGACTTCGGTGTCCCCTTCTCACTCTCGACCAACGCGTTGCTGTCGATCGAGGACGTCGCCAGCTCGGTCGACAAGCCATTCTGGTTCCAGCTCTATCTCGAAAGGGACCGCGGCTTTTCGAAGGAGCTCCTTGAGCGAGCGAAAAAGGCAGGCTGCCCCGCGCTGATCCTGACCATGGACCTGCACGTCGAAGGCACACGTTATTGCGACGTTCACAACGGCCTCGGAGTGCCGCCCAAGCTCACGCCGGCGAACATCTGGAGCATCGTCAGCCACCCGAGCTGGGCCTTGGCGATGCTCCATTCGAAGCGCTGGAGCTTTGGCAATTACGCCGACAAGGTGACGAGTGGGAACGTCAAGGAAATGGCCGAGCTGGTGAAGAGCCAGCTCGACAGCTCGTTCGACGCGAAGACGCTCGAGTGGGTGCGCTCGCTCTGGCCCGGCAAGCTGATCGTCAAAGGCATTCTCGATGTCGAGGACGCCAAGATTGCGGTCAAAGCCGGGGCCGACGCAATCCTCGTGTCGAACCACGGCGGACGCCAGCTCGACAGTGCGCCGTCCACCGCGTCGGTGCTGACCAGCATAGTCGACTCTGTCGGCGACAAGGCCGAGGTCTATGTCGACAGCGGCCTGCGCTCGGGGCTCGACGCGCTGAAGTTCCTCGGTCTCGGCGCCCGCGCTTGTTTCATCGGCCGAGCCTATCTCTACGGCCTCGGCGCCTACGGGCAGGCCGGAGTCACCAAGGCGCTCGAGATCCTCAGGGACGAGCTCAGCGTCGCGATGGCGCTGACCGGAGTCACCGACGTTGAGAAGGTAGACCGCGACATCATCCTTCGTGGCCCTCCCCATCCCACCATGGCCGCGAAACCCAGCAGCGGGGGACCGTTCCGCGACGTGCGCGTTTACGAAGAAAGTTAGGAGTGAAGACAATGGCCATGACCGGCGGCGACATCCTCGTCGAGACCCTCATCAAAT
>DASQYQ010000193.1:0-2873 GCA_035639115.1 Sphingomicrobium sp.
TGCCGAGCGTCGACAAGATCGTGACGGCAGCACAAGCAACCCTGGCGAAGTGAGCGGATGGGCATATTCCGGATGCCTTCGCTTGGTGCCGACATGGAAGCGGGCACTCTTGTCGAGTGGCTGAAACACGTCGGCGATACGGTCAAGCGAGGCGACATCGTTGCCGTAGTAGAGACCCACAAGGGCGCAATCGAAGTCGAGGTCTTTGAGGACGGGCCGATCACCAAATTGCTGGTGGAGCAAGGAGCAAAGGTTCCCGTCGGAACTCCGCTCGCCATCGTCGGCAAGGAAGAGGAGGCAATTGCCGCTCCAGAAATGGCAGCTCCACTGGCCCCCTCGCCGCAGCAGATGGGGCCCATCAGGATTGAAGTCCCAACCACACCGACGCACGCGGCTTCCCCCGCGGCGCGCCGACGTGCAGCGGAGTTGGGCATCGAGCTCGAAAGCGTGAAGGGTACCGGACCTGGCGGCGCCGTGACATTGTCCGACGTGGAGGCTGCTCAACGGCCGTCCTGGGCCGATCGCATGCGAATAGCGATCGCAGCGGCAATGGCCCGATCCAAGAGAGAGATCCCCCACTACTATTTGTCGCACACGATCGACGTAACCTCTGCCTCGGCAGCGGTAGAACAATTCAATGCCGCGCAGCCGCCCGAAGGACGAATCCTCCTTAGCGCACTGCTCATCAAGAGCGTCGCCGTTGCGCTGCATGACTTTCTTGAATTCAACGGCTTCTATGGCGCTGAAGGCTTTCAGCCGAGCAAGGCAGTTCATGTCGGCTTTGCCGTCTCCATTCGGGGCGTCGGACTGGCCGCGCCGGCGATCCACGATGTCGATCAGCTTGCTGTCGCGGACCTCATGACCCAGATGCGCGACCTGGTCGCGCGGGTTCGTCGCGGTACCTTCCGTTCGTCCGAGCTAGCTGACGCGACGGTGACCGTGTCCAGCCTCGGCGATCGGGGAGTCGAAATGCTTCTGCCCATCATTTACCCGCCGCAGGTCGCGATCGTCGGATTCGGGACCGTCATTAAGAAGCCGTGGCTCGTGGGCGACAGCGTCGTTGCGCGTCCTCTCCTCGCCGTGACGCTCGCTGCGGATCATCGCGCGAGTGACGGGCACCGAGGAGCACTGCTGCTGCGACGCATAGACCAGCTGCTCCAGAACCCGGACGGCCTCATATGACCGAGGACGATCTCCGGCAGATGATCGTCGAGGAAATCGGCAACATCGCGCCTGAGGCCGATGCCTCTCTCGTGGCTGACGAAGCGGATCTGCGCGAAGCACTGGATCTCGATTCGATGGACATCTTCAACCTCGTCATCGCGCTCAGCCAGCGCCTCGCAATCGACATCCCCGATGCTGACGCTCCGCGTCTCATCACTCTTGGCGGAGGCGTCAGCTACTTAAGGGAACGATTGGCGGGTTCGTCACTTCCACCCGCTTGAGCGCCGGTCAAAGGATCGCTTAGGCAGTCTCCAGCTGCTGTGAGTGAACACCGCCACGGCGACAGATATCCTTTAGCGCTTCGGTCACCTCATCCTTGTCCGGATCGCGCTCAGCAAGATCCCCGACCGAGATGATCCCGACGATTTCGCCCGATCCTGAACAAATCGGCATTCTCCGGACTTGCTCCTCGGCCATACGTTCAAGAACGCGATCGAGATCATCGTCGACTCTGCACGTCTTCACATCCGAGGTCATGATCCGAAAGACAGGCGAGCCCGAGTGGAGATCCGGTCCAAAGCCGCGAACGGCGATATCGCGGTCGGTTAGGATTCCGACGAGCTTTCCCGAGTCGACTACCGGAAGCACCCCAACGTCGAGCTCTCCCATCAGATGGGCCGCATCGGCAATGCTCTCGGTCGACTCGATCGAGCGCACGTTGGACGACATGACATCAGCAGCTTTCATGGCACCCTCCTTTGGTTGCAGAGCCCGTCTGGAACGGCACGCCGGTTGTCGGGAATCAGGAAAGCTACGGAGCAATCTGGCGGGACTCGTTTGATATGGTCGGCCAGTGACCGCTCTTAATATCGTGATGGCGGGCGATGTGATGCTCGGACGTGGCATCGATCAGGTCCTGCCCCAACCGGCACCGCCCGAGCTACACGAGCCGTTCGTCAAATCGGCTCTCGACTATGTCGCGCTCGCCGAGCGACGAAATGGCCGGATACCTCGGCCGATCCCCTTTGAATATGTCTGGGGAGAGGCGCTCGGCGCATTCGCTGCGGCGGATGTTCGCATCATCAACCTCGAGACAAGCGTCACTCGCCGCGGACGGCCGGAGCCGAAGGGAATTCACTATCGAATGGCTCCAGAGCATGTCCCAGTGCTTTCTGTCGCCGGCGTCGATTGCTGCATCCTTGCGAACAATCATGTGCTCGACTGGGGGTGCGAGGGTCTCCTCGACACGCTGGACGCTCTCCACGCGGCAGGAATTCAGACGGCCGGTGCCGGCCGCGATGCTGCCGAGGCTTCAACGCCTGCTCGAATCACAGCTCGAGATGGGCGAGCCGTCCTCGTCTATGCCCTGGCCACGCCAACGAGCGGCGTCGCCCCCGAATGGGAAGCCACCGAAAAACGCCCCGGCGTGGCCTTTTTGGATGCGCCCTCGGGCAAGTCCGCATCGGCGATCGCGGACCAGATCTTGAGCAAACGAAGAAGAGAAGATCTCGTTATCTTGTCGATCCACTGGGGGGTAAACTGGGGCTACCATATACCCGCGTCCGAGAACGCCTTTGCTCGCGAACTCGTTGATCGCGCCGCAGTCGATGTCGTGCTCGGACATTCTTCGCACCACCCGAAGAGCATCGAAGTGAGGCGCGATCGACCGATCCTTTATGGCGCCGGTGATCTGATCAACGATTATGAAG
>DASQYQ010000194.1:0-5173 GCA_035639115.1 Sphingomicrobium sp.
AGTGCGTCGTGGGCCCAAGTGACCGTAGTTCCCGAGCACAGCAGGATGAAGGTGTTGAGCAGCGGCAGGCTCCACGGGTCCATGACCGTGACGCCTTTCGGTGGCCACTGATGGCCCACCGCGTCGACAGCGCTCGGGAAGATCGAGGAATCGAAGAAGGCCCAGAACCAGGCGAGGAAGAACATCACCTCCGAAGCGATGAAGAGGATCATCCCGTAGCGCAGGTGAAGCTGGACCACCGGCGTGTGGTCGCCGGCATGCGCTTCCCTGATCGTGTTCTTCCACCAGTTGAACATGGTGGTGAGCACGCCGAGCAAGCCGAGCAGGCCGATGATCGTCCCGTAACGATTCTCGTGCAGCCAGAGGACGACTCCGCTGAACATGATGCCGGCCGAAAGCGCGCCGATCAGCGGCCACGGATCCGGCTCTACGAGATGATAGTCGTGGTGCTTCGTCGCAGCCATTTACGCAGCTTCCCTCTTAATGCGTTTGCGTGAGGCTCTAGCGAGCCGCCGGGACAGTTTCCACAGGATAAAATGTGTAGCTCAATGTGATCTCATCGATGTCCTTGGTGTCCGGGTCCTTCTTGATCGCTGGATCGACGAAGAAGATCACCGGCATGTCGACCTTCTGGCCCGCCTGAAGCGTCTGCTCGGAGAAGCAGAAGCACTGGATTTTCTTGAAATATTTGCCGACGCTCTCGGGCGAGACGTTATAGGCCGCCTGCGCGGTAATTGCCCGGGCGCTCTCGTTCTTCGCCATGTAGAAAATCTTGGTCTGCGCGCCGGGTTGGATCCGGACGGTGTTCTGCTCGGGCTCGAACTGCCACGGAAGCCCAGGATGGACGTTGGCGTCGAAGCGGACTCCGATCTGGCCCGCGACGGCGCCCGGCGCATGGTCTGCGCGCTCCGGCGTACCGGCAAATCCGGTCGCTGCACAGAAGGTCCGGTAGAGCACCGGAGAGAAAGCGACGAGCCCGATCATTGCAGCCAGGATCAGCAATAGGATGATTAAGGTCTTGCCATTCTTGTTCTGAGCTACCGCAGAATTCACCAGTTCATTCCCGTCTTTGCGATGGTGATGAAGAAGAGCAGCACGACGAAAAGGCCGAGCAGCAGGGCGAGAATCCGAGCACGTTCGCGCTGACGCCGAACGATCTCTTCCTCGAGCCTGGGCACGTCAGGCTGCAAGCCAGCGGTCGGCGACAAGCACCGTGAACAAAGCGAACAGGTAGAAGACTGAGTAAGCGAACAGCTTCTTCTCGGCCGCCATTTGGGCAGGCTCGGTCGAATCGTTGGCAAGCACGCGCGCGGCGAGCACGACGAAGACGAAGCTGAGCACGGCGGCGCTTCCGCCGTAAACCGGCCCGGTCAGGCCGAGCAGCCATGGCGCGATGGCCGCGGCCGCCATCGGCAGGCTGTACAGGAAGATCTGGCGCCGAGTGTTCTTAAATCCCGCGACTACAGGCAGCATCGGAATTCCCGCGGCCGCGTAATCAGAGCGAACGAACAGCGACAGCGCCCAGAAATGCGGCGGAGTCCAAAGGAAGATGATCGCAAACAAGAGCACCGGCAGCAGCGCCACGTGCCCAGTCGCGGCGACCCAGCCGATCAGTGGCGGAAAAGCGCCCGCCGCACCGCCGATCACGATGTTCTGCGCAGTCCGGGGCTTAAGCCACATCGTATAGACGATCACGTAGAAGAGGATGGAAGCCGCGAGCAACCCGGCTGCAAGCCAGTTTGTCGCCAACCCCATGAGCAGGACCGAGAAGAAGCCGAGCCCGACGCCGAAATGAAGCGCCGACTGGCGGTCCATTCTGCCCGCCGGAAGCGGTCGGCTGGCGGTGCGGCGCATCTTCGCATCGATGTCGGCTTCGTACCACTGGTTGAGGGCTCCGCACGCGCCGGCACCCAAGGCAATGCAGAGGATGGCTGTGAATCCGAGCACAAGCGGCAGCGGCACCGGAGCGACGAGCAGTCCGCACAAGCCGGAGAATACGACCAGGCTCATGACGCGCGGCTTGGTGAGCGCGAGGATATCGCGCCAGTCAGCCGGGAGGGCGGCTGGATTCGTCAGCTCGATGGCGGGCATTTGCAGCGGGCTATAAGGGCTTGGCTCCAAGAGGAAAAGCCTATGTGGCGATGTTCATCGAGCATCTGCTATGCGGCGCGGATGACCGTTCGCTTCTTCGCCGCGTCCTTGCTCGCGGCCATCTCCGCCCCGGCACTCGGCCAGGCCGCTCCAGCAACCTCGGCGCAGGCGCCCGCTACGCAGGCCGAGCTCGTTCCAATAGCCATCGAGACGAGCCTGGGCCGGATAATCGTTGCGCTCGACAAGACCCATGCGCCGGTCACCACGGCGAACTTCCTCCACTACGTCGATACGCATCGTTTCGATGGACAGAATTTCTATCGCGCCATGCACGTCGGCGATGGCGGCCTGATCCAGGGCGGGATCACAACCGACGCGCGCAAGCTCTATGCGCCGATCGCGCACGAGCCGACGTCCCAGACCGGCCTCCACAATGTCGCCGGAGCGATCTCGATGGCCAATGCCGGCGCCGGGACGGCGCGCTCCGATTTCTTCATCCTGGCGAGCGACATTCCGGCACTCGACGCGACGGCGACCGATCCGGGCTTCGCGGTGTTCGGTCACGTCACCGAAGGGATGGGCGTGGTGAAGCAGATCCTTGCCTCGCCCGTGTCCCCCACGAAGGGCGAAGGAGCGATGAAGGGCCAGATGCTCGAGCCACAGATCAAGATCCTGAAGGTCGAGCGCGTTAATCCATAAGAAAAGGCCGGCCTCGGTCGTCCCAAGGCCGGCCCTTGCGTCGATTGCCGCTGTCCTAGTCGATTCGCGGAAGCGTCTCGAACTGGTGGAACGGCGGCGGGCTCGGAAGAGTCCATTCGAGGGTCGTCGCGCCTTCGCCCCACGGATTGCCCGGAGCCTTCTTCCCAGCGGCGAGCGACCAGAAGAGGTTGACGAAGAAGATTGCCACGCCCGCGACAGTGATCATGTATCCCACGGTCGAGACGTAGTTCCAGTGCGCGAAAGCGGGCGTGTAATCCGGAATACGCCGCGGCATTCCATCGAGTCCGAGGAAGTGCATCGGGAAGAAGATCACGTTCACTCCGATGAACATCAGGAAGAAGTGCGCCTTTCCGAGCACCTCATTGTACATTCGGCCGCTCATCTTCGGGAACCAGTAATAGAAGCCCGCGAAGATCGAGAAGATCGCGCCGAGGCTGAGCACGTAATGGAAGTGCGCCACGACGTAATAGGTATCGGTCATGTAGGTGTCGACGCCGCCGTTCGCGAGCACGACGCCGGTGACTCCGCCGACCGTGAACAGGAAGATGAAGCCGATCGCGAACAGCATCGGGGTCTCGAACGTCAGCGATCCGCCCCACATCGTCGCGATCCAGCTGAAGATCTTCACGCCCGTCGGAACCGCGATGATCATGGTGGCCGCGGTGAAGTACATCTTCTCGTCGACGCTCATCCCGGTGATGAACATGTGGTGCGCCCAGACGACGAAGCCGATCACTCCGATCGAGACCATCGCATAGGCCATCCCGAGATAGCCGAACACCGGCTTGCGGCTGAAGGTGGCGACGATCTGGCTGATCATGCCGAAGCCCGGAAGGATCATGATGTACACTTCGGGGTGGCCGAAGAACCAGAACAGGTGCTGGTAGAGCACGACGTTACCGCCGCCCGATGCGTCGAAGAAGGCCGTCTGGAAGTTGCGGTCCGTCAGAAGCATGGTGATCGCGCCGGCGAGGACCGGAAGCGCCAGCAGCAGCAGGAAGGCGGTGACGAGCACCGACCATACGAACAGCGGCATCTTGTGCAGGGTCATCCCCGGCGCGCGCATGTTGAAGATGGTCGTGATGAAGTTGATCGCGCCCAGGATCGAGCTCGCGCCGGCGAGGTGGAGCGAGAAGATCACCATGTCGACTGCCGGGCCTGATGAGCCCGACGTCGATAGCGGTGCGTAGAGCGTCCAGCCGGTACCGGCGCCGAGGCCAGTTCCGCCGGAGACGAAAGTCGATCCGAGAAGCAGGCAGAAGGACGGCACCAGCAGCCAGAAGCTGATGTTGTTCATGCGCGGGAACGCCATGTCCGGAGCGCCGATCATCAGCGGCACGAACCAGTTTCCGAACCCGCCCATCATCGCCGGCATGACGGTGAAGAACACCATGATCAGGCCGTGCGCGGTGATCAGCACGTTCCAGTGATGGGTCCATTCGTCGAAGTTCGCGGTGCCGGCGCCGATCGGCCAGGCGCGGTTGAGCACCTGGATTCCCGGCTCCATCAGCTCCCACCGCATGATTCCGGAGATCGACCCGCCGATCACCCCCGCAATGATCGCGAAGATCAGGTAGAGGGTGCCGATGTCCTTGTGGTTCGTCGACATAAACCAGCGGACGAAGAAGCTCGGCTTATGGTCTGCGTGATGGTCCGTCCCGTGCGCCTCGTGGGGCTGGAGATGGAGTGCGTCGGCAGTGGTGCTCATCTACTCGATCCGTCTCTACTGGTTGGCGCGGTTGGCGACGTTGGGGTTCGTCGGCGCTGGAGTGGAATTTGCAGTTGCCGTGCCGGCCGCTGCGGGAGCGGGAGCAGTCATCCCGCCGTCGCTCTGGGCAGCAGCAGGGACGGCGCTTGGAGTGGCGCCCTTCATGTGACCGCCCTTCGAGGCGACCCATGCGGCGAACTCCGCCTGTGGGACGACCTCGACTGCGATCGGCATGAAGCCGTGGCGGGCGCCGCACAGCTCGGAGCATTGTCCGAAGTAGACGCCCACGCGGTTGATCGGCCCGGCCCAGGTCTCGTTGAGCTGGCCGGGGTTGGCGTCCTGCTTGACCCAGAAGGCGGGGACCGCGAAGCTGTGGATCACGTCGTCGGCCGTGACGATGAACTTCACGACCTTGCCCTGCGGAATGACGATGCGCTGGTCCACGGCCAGCAGCGGCGGACCGTCGGCGTCGGTGCGATAACGCTGGTTCGACTGGCGGGTCGGATCGTTCTTCTCCTTCAGCATGTAGCTGTCGAAGGAGACTCCGAGATCCGGATATTCGTAGCTCCAGTACCATTGATGGCCCGTGACCTTGATCGTCACGTCGGCGGGCGGCGGCGTATATTGGTGGCGGAGCAGCCTGATCGACGGGAT
>DASQYQ010000195.1:0-2983 GCA_035639115.1 Sphingomicrobium sp.
TCTTGCGCTTTGCTCCCAAGCCAGCATTGCCGGCCCGTCGATTTCCACCCAAGCCATGCCAGGAGTGAATTTCAGTTCGTACAAGACCTACACTTGGGTGCAGGCAACCGCGCCCGCTGGCGGCAACCCGGTGATGCAGCAGCAAATCCTCAACGACCTCGACGCAGCGCTCGCTCAAAAGGGCTACCAAGAGGTCAAATCGGGGGGTGACCTCAGCTTGGTCCTGACGATCGGAGCGCAGGAGAAGACCGACATTCAGAGCTGGGGTTGGTGGGGACGCCAATTGAGTGTGAACCAATATACGCAAGGTCAGCTCTCGCTGGATGCGTTCGACACCAAGACCCAGCAGGCCGTCTGGCACGGGCAAGCGTCGCAGACGATCGACCCGGACAAGCCCAATCCGTCGAAGGTCGATGCAGCGATTGCCAAGCTGATGGTCCAGTTTCCCGCAACAGCCGCAGTCGCTCCGCAGCCGCAGCCCTAAGCGCCAATGTTCCACTCATCGTCGGGCCTTTTTGGGCACCGGCTGGCCGTCATCGGTCGGCGGCTAATCGCGTGCGCGGAAGAACAGGGCGGATAGACCCATCGGGACAATCGAAACGGCGAGGAGAACGTCCACATAGCCGCGAAGTAGAACGAGCCAGGCCGACCCAAGGCCCAGGCCGAGCGCGAAGAAACATGAACCCGACATCAGGCTTGTCCCGTCCACAGGGCCAACACCACGCAGTTGTGAAGGCGCGCGGCCAATCTGATGAGCGGCGACTGGGAAGTTATGCTTCGTGGCCACTTTTCTCACCTCAGTTGTAAGCTGAGGCAGTTTCGTCTGGCGATGTGGACGGCCGCTATGCGTAACCATCCGTAATGAGAGTCTCTGAGTCTCCGTCTTCCGCTCCGACGCCGACTTAAGCGGGGCGAGGAACCCCTTGCCCCCGAAGCGATAGGTGTTTCTGCGTAAAGACAATCTTCTGGTGCGAGGCGAGGGATGGGCAATGACCAACGCAACCAAGACCGTCATGCTCGCCGATCCGCATTGCGCGCTTCGGGCGGGCGTTCGCAAACTTCTCGAATCGACCGGCCGGTTTGAAATTTCGGCCAGCGTCCGCGAAGACGACGCGATCGCCACGGCGACTGAAGTCCAGCCCGACATCGCGGTCGTCGAACTTTCCAAGCCCGATGCGGATCGCGAGGAGGTCGTTGCGGGCCTGAAGCGCGCGTCCCCGAAAACGAAGATCGTCGTTTATACCTCCGTCGCCGCCGAATGTTCGTGCGTTCGGATGGCAAGTAGCGGCGTCGATGCGATCGTCTTCAAGTCCGACGCTGAGGATCAACTGCTTGCCGCCCTCGCGTCCGTCTCCGTCGGCAGAAGTTATTTTTCCGCGACAATGCCGGACAACCTGCTCGCACTGGGAAGACGCAAGGGCCCCATCACTGCACGGGAGCAGGAGATCCTGGAATTGATCGCCTCCGGCATGAGCAACTCCCTCGTTGCGCAGCGCTTGGGCATCAGCCCGAAGACCGTCGAAACGCACCGAGCCAAAGTCAGCGAAAAGCTCAATTGCAGAACTACGGCTGATCTAGTTCGCTATGCATTGAGGAACCGGCTCATCGCCGCTTAATAGGCGTCGCCGCTACTTGCGGACATCAGGGCGTCGGCCATACGCAGCGGCAAGCCTGCTCACCGCCGTATTTCCCGTGTCGAGGCAGGAGGACGATTGCACTTGCGCCTGTTCCATCGTCGACGGCTGGCGCTGTTCGCGTTCGGCGACTTCGCCTTCAATCTCTACTGGCAGAGCATCATGCTCTTCCTGCTTTTCTATTATACCGACGCACTCAATATCCCGATCGGGATCGCCGCGACGACCTATCTGGTCGCCTCGGTGTGGGATGGGATCGCCAATTTCACCGCAGGCGTCTTGGTGGATCGCGGTCACGACCGGTTCCGCTTCGGAGCGCTGCTCGTTGCGGGTTCGGTTCCGCTCGGTCTGACGTTCATCCTGACCTACCTACCGCCGCTTGCGACCGGAGCTTGGGCCGCCGCCTGGATCCTCGGCGCGCACCTCCTGTTTCGAACCGCTTATGCCGGTTTGAACGTACCCTATCTCGCGATGTCTGCGCGGATCAGCGCCGAGCCGGGCGACCGCGCCTTCATCGCGGGGCTTCGAATGCTCTTCGGAACCGCGGCCGTCATCGTCGTCGCGCTTTGCACGGTTCCCGTCGGACGCTGGCTGACCGGCTCGAGCGCAGCGCAAGCTTATTTCGGCGCTGCAGTGCTCTTTGCTTGCCTCGGGACCTTGATCCTCGTCGTCGTCGGGATGACCTACGACGAGAGCGGCGAGATTCACCGGCCGACGCCGGCAAGCCTGAAGGCAGCGCTGCTGAGCCTCGTTGGCAATCGCGCGTTCCTCGCGCTCAACGCCGCGATGATGGCTATGATCGTTGCGGTCACGGTGCTCAACAAGTCGGTTCTCTATTACTTCAAATATCTGCTCAACGATCCGGACGCGGGGCAGCTTGCGCTGGCAGCAATCGGACTGGTGAGCGCGATCGCAATTCCATGCTGGATGCTGATCGGCCGCCGGGTGGGCCTGAGAGCGCTATGGCTGATCTCGGCAGGCCTGGGCATCGGGGGACTGATTTTCTTCACTCTGGTACCCTTCGGCGGAGTCCGCGCCATGCAGCTGTTCCTCGTCGCTATGCAGGTTATGAGTGTGGGATTGAATTTCGTCTTCTGGGCGATGCTTCCGAACACGATCGAGTACGGCGAGCGGGCGACCGGACGCCACGTCGAAGGCACGGTGTTCGGAGTGGCGGCGCTGCTGCAGCGCATCGCCATCGGAATCGCGACGGCAATAATGGGTTGGGGCTTCGAGTCCGCCGGCTACGTGCCGAACACGGTCCAGAGTGCAGCGACGCTGGCGGCAATGCGCATGACCGTCGCACTTGTGCCGCTCGGCTTCCTCGCGCTCTCGTGCGTCGCGATGAT
>DASQYQ010000196.1:0-4689 GCA_035639115.1 Sphingomicrobium sp.
CTCTATGACGAGGAGGGACGGCTCAATCATGTCGGCTTCACGTCGGCCATTCCCGCAAAAGAGCGGCCGCAGCTGACGACGGACCTCGAGGCGCTGGTCGAGCCGCCGGGCTTTACGGGAAGCGCGCCGGGCGGTCCGAGCAGGTGGAACAGCGAGCGGTCGATGGCGTGGGAGCCGTTGAAGCCAGCGCTGGTCGTCGAGGTCCGCTACGATCAGGTCACGGGACGCCGCTTTCGTCACGGCACGGGATTCGTGCGCTGGCGCCCGGACAAGGATCCGAAGCAATGCACGTACGACCAACTCGCGCCGGAACTTCGCCCGTCGCAGCTGGAAGAAATCTTCGGCCGATGACCTTATTGCTCGACGCGCCTCTGATTGCCGGGCTCGGCTATCGCGAGGAGGTGATCAGCGCGTCCGAGGAGGAGGCGCTGATCGACCATCTGGTTGTGACCGACTTGTCGCCATTCCGTTTCCATGGCTTTCTCGGTAATCGAAGGACGAAGAGCTTCGGCTGGCGCTACGACTTCGAGGATTCGAGCTTCACGCCGGCGGAGGCCATCCCCGAATGGCTTTCACCCCTGCGTGCAACGGCGGCGAGCTTCGCGGGACTTAAGCCGGAGGATTTCGCACACGTCCTTCTCGCCCGCTACGACCCGGGTGCGGGCATCGGGTGGCACCGCGACCGCGACCTGTTCGAGAAGGTCGTTGGTATTTCGCTCGCGACTCCTGCAAAGCTCCGCTTTCGCCGCCGGAAGCCGGCGGGCTTCGAGCGCACCAGCCTCGATGTCGCTCCGCGCTCCGCATATTTGCTTTCGGGCGAGGCACGCTGGGACTGGGAACACCGAATCACCCCTGGTGACCAACTGCGCTTCTCCATCACCTTCCGAACCATGTCAGAGAAGGGGCGCCGGAAGGCCGCTTCCCAAAGCTGAACGGAACGGCCCGCGTGCGGAACGGTTTTCGGGGGCATGGCGCGGAAACTGTTGCTCCTCGTTCTGACGCTGGCGGGCTGCGCCAAGGGCGCTGACGCCGACCTCCCCTACATTGGCCAGGCCCGCTCGCTCGCGGCGGAATGGGCGCTCCTCAACGAGCAGGCGAGCGATGGCCACTTAACTGGCGCCTACACACGTACGATGCGCGCGGCGGTTCGCCAGCAGCTGGAGACGACCTCGAAATCGATCGGCGACCCTCGGTCCCGATACGGCGTGGAAATCGCAGCGCTCCTCAAGGAGCCCGACGACGCCCCGCCGGCCGCGCTTCGAGCGCACGCGGCCAAACTCAAGCAGATCGAGGACAGCCTTGAATCCGCTTGAGCTGACGCTCGGCATCATGACTGCCGTCGGCGGCTTCGTCGACATCAGCCAGTTGGTCTTCTCGGGCCAGGCCGGCTCGATATTCGGCTACGCTCTGATTTCCGCCTTCGCCATCTCGACAGTCGGGATCATGGTCTTCGGAGAAATGTGCGGACGAGTGGCGGCCGTTGCGCACCAGCCGGTTTTCAGCCTCATTCGTCATCGCCTCGGACTCAAGCTCGGTCTGGTTACGCTGATCGCGTCGATGATCAGCACCTTGATCACCACCGCTGCCGAGATCGGCGGCCTCGGAATGATCCTCAATCATCTGACGGGCGCGCCTTATCTCCTGATGTGCGTTGCAAGCACCGCGGCGCTGATGGCGTCCATGTGGGTTCTGCCCTTCAAGTGGATCGAGCGCATCTACGGGCTTCTCGGGCTTTTCATGATCGTCTTCCTGGTGGCGCTGGTCGCCATCCATCCGCCTTGGGCGAAGATCGCAGGAAGCTTTGTTCCGCAAGTGCCCCGCGGTCTCAGCTCAAAGGAGTTGCTGACTTATTCCTATTTCGTCGTCGCCATCTTCAGCGCGGTCATGTTTCCCTACGAGGCCTATTTCTATTCTTCCGGCGGAATCGAGGAACAATGGGGCCCGAAAGACCTGTTGACGAATCGAGTCACGAGCATCGTCGGAATGGGTTTGGGCTCGCTTCTTTCGATTGCCGTGCTCGCGCTCGCCGCCCAGTTGTTCGCCCCGGCTCTCGTTGCGCCGCAGATGCCGGGGAGCGTTGCCTTGCAGACGGCGATACCCTTGGGGAAGGCCGGCCTCGTCGCAGCGCTTCTTGGAATGCTGTTCGCGGTCGGCGGCGCGGCCGTCGAAACCTGCATGGCGAACGCTTATTCGCTGGCTCAATTCTTCGGGTGGGAATGGGGCCGACACAAGAAGCCGTGGGAAGCGCCCCGGTTCACCTTCGCGTGGATCATCGCGATGCTTGTTGCGCTCGCGATCGTAATGACGGGTGTCGAGGTGATGAGCCTTGTCGGCTACTCCATCGTCTTCTCGATCCTCGTTCTACCGCTCTCGTACCTGCCCTTGATGCTTCTCGCGAACGACAGGAGCTATATGGGCGGATATGCGAACAAGTGGCTCGCGAAGGGGCTCGGCTGGCTTTTCTTCGTCATCGTCACAGTCGCCGCGGTCGCTGCGATTCCGCTCTATGTCCTGACTTCGGGAGGGCAGGCGTGAAGCTCAAGGATCCGATCAAGCTCGTCAGCCAGCTCCTCGATCTGCCGATCATCGACAAGGATGAGCGCTGGTGCGGCATTGTCGATGACATCGAGCTCAAAGGCAGCGCGGGAAAGGATCTGCGAATCGAATCGCTGCTGGTCGGGCCCGGTGCCTACCGCGGCCGAATGCCGTCCTGGATGTTCTGGGTCGTCGCGAAGATCGCCGGGAAACGAATGGTCCGTGTGCCCGCGAGCGAGATCATCGAGGTCGGACCCGTCGTGAAGCTGAAGTCAACCGGCCAAAAGCTTGGGCTGCGCACGGTTGAGGAAAAGTTCCGAGTGTGGATTCCGCGAAAGGGGGCGATGTGACCCGTCTCTCGGACCTTAGGCGCGCCAAGGTTCGGACGCTCGACGGCGAACTTCTCGGCCGAGTTCACGAGGTGCATTGCGAGAATGGGCGCGTCACTGCGCTTAGCTGTGGTCCCGGGAGCATCCTCGAAGAACTGACGACCAAGCGTCACGGGCGTCGAATCCCGTGGGAATGCGTCCGTAAGCTCGCCAAGGGCGAAATCATCGTCACTCCCGATCCGCCGCAGCGGAAGCCTAGCGGCTCTCGAAGCCCGCAACGCACTCGGCGAGCCAGCGCGCGGCGGTCAAAGCGCTGAGGTCGCTCGGGTCGAGCGAGGGGTCCCATTCGGTCAGATCGATGATTCTGACGCGGTGATCGCCGGCGATCCGACGAACCGCCGAGAAGAAGTCGCTGACCTGCATCCCGCCCGGACGAGCCCCAGGTGCGCCGGGCATTTGCGAGCGGTCGATCACGTCGATGTCGCAGTCGAGGACGATGGCGTCGGCGTTCGCCATATGCGCCATTGCCCGCTCGACCGATTTTTCTATGCCGTCGCGGCGAACCTCCTCCATGCTGACGACGAGGTTGCCGGATTCGAGCGCATCGCGGTGCATCTTTGCGGTGTTTGCAAAGCTCGCGAGTCCGATCTGCGCGATGTTCCTGCCGGGAAGCCCGTCCTGCATCAGCGCCCGGACCGGATTCCCGTTGCTAAGTCCGTCATCGAGCTCGCGCATGTCGAAATGGGCGTCGAGCGTTATCAGGCCGACCTGCGCTAGCGGCATGTCCAGGGCGAGCACTCCAGGACGAGTGACCGCATTGTTGCCGCCGACGATGAGAGTCAGCACGTGGTCCTTGAGGCTCGCGGCCACAGACTCACGGATTGGCCCAGTCGCTTGCTCGATGCTGAGGCCATCGAGCGCAACATCTCCACAGTCGTGGATCGGAGTGAACAACGAATCGCCGGTCTCGATGTCGTAGCGGCCAATTCGCTTAAGCGTCCGACGAAGTAGCGCCGGGGCCCTGTCGCACGCACCCGGTGTCACCGAGCCGGCTGAAAGCGGAACGCCGACCAGCCCGAGTGGCACCCCCGGGTCTTGCACCAGGAGCTCGGAAAGGTTCGGCCAGGCACTGCTCATGGCTTTGCCGTAGCAACGAGGCTCGCCTAAGGGCAAATCATGTGGGACCGGCTGCTCGTCGATTGCGACATCGCGACCTTTGAAGAGGCTCCGGGAAATCCGCTCGGACTCATCGAGAACGGTGCAATCGGAATCGCCGAAGGTAAGATCGTCCGCGTTGGCAAGAGGACCGAGCTCGCGGGTTTTCGAGCCAAGCGAGTGGACGCCCTCGGCGGCGCCTGGGTGACTCCCGGCCTGATCGACTGCCACACGCATCTTCTGTTCGGAGGAACGCGCGCTGACGAGCATGCCATGCGCAGGGCAGGCGCAAGCTATGAAGAAATCGCCGAAGCAGGAGGCGGGATCGCATCGACGGTAAAGCGGACCGCGACCGCTTCCGACGAACAATTGCTGGAGCAGAGCCGACGCCGCTTGCACGCTCTGATGCGTGGCGGGTGCACGACTATTGAAGTCAAATCCGGTTATGGACTCGAACCGGCCGGCGAGCTCCGCCTTCTCAAGATCGCGAACGAATTGGGGCACGACGAACCGGTGCGCATCGTGCCGACGTTGCTCGCATTGCATGCACTTCCCGCCGGCAAGCGGGACCGGCGCGCGCATTATGTCGGCGAGATCGTCGACAAGCTCATCCCCGCGGCGGCGAAACAGGGCATCGCAACGAGCGTCGACGCCTTTTGCGAGGGTCTCG
>DASQYQ010000197.1:0-2495 GCA_035639115.1 Sphingomicrobium sp.
TCTCTACTCGGCTGCTTATTTCGCAATGGGTCTTTGGTGGATCTATTATCCGCTGATGGTTTCGCCGCTCGTCGCTGGACCCGCGGCACCCGCGTCGGACGCGAACTTCGTCTCTCAGCGCGTAATTCCGCTGCTGCTGAATCACGATCCCAGAACCATACCGCTGACGATCCTCAATTTGTTGCGGTTCATCGCTTGGCAAAATCTGGCGTTCTTGCCGCTCCTAGTCGCCGCGGTCCCTCTCGCCGTTCGCGAGCGCGGCCTCGCCCGTGCTCTCTTGATCGGGGCGATTGCCTGGATCGTCTTCCTTGCGCTGGTCCTCCCGGAGCAGGGGCGCGGATGGGGGTACCGCTACCTCAACGGCTATCTCGGCAGCTTCGCGCTGCTGTCAGGCTTTGGATATCGCGAGCTCGAGCGTCGCATTGGACGTCAGGCGGACGGACTGGTCATACTGCTGAGTGGCGCGACGCTCGTCTTTGCGATCCCAGTCCTATTGAGCGGCGCCCGCGCTGCGATGCAGCCGCACGTTGCGCTCGACCGTCTCATTGCGCGTCAGCCGACGCAGTTCGTGCTCATCGACGACACGGTTTCGCCCTCGCTCGACGGCAGGTTCGCCGACAGCGCCGGCGACCACGTCCGCAACCTGCCCGATCTCTCGAACCGACCACTGCGCTTCTCTGCGGACAATCTGACACCGGCGCTTCTCGCCGACCTTTGCCGCAAATCGTCCGTCACGTTGATCACGCGCGCGGACATGCACAGTCTCGGGTTGATTGGGAATGTGGCTGAACGCAGTCCAAAGTTCGATGCGCTCGTGCATGCCGCCGAGCGGGAAACGCCCGAGTGCTTTCGTCGGGTTAGCACGTCATTCAATCCTTCCGGGCTTCCAGCGAGGGATGCCCGCGCATTGCTGTTGCAGTGAGCGAGGCGCTGAACCTCGTTCAGGCAGGGCATGAGGAGCGTTGCTTCGGACGCCGTGCGCCGGCCGGATCTATCCTGCTATCTCGAACCGGTCCGCCTGCTCGTGCCGCATCCCGCTCTCTCCGCGCTGGTGCGGGGCGCGGGTTGGGTGCGAGGGTCCGAGGAAGCGTTAACTATGCTTCGAAGGATTTTGCCGGGGATTAGCCGGTGCTCTCGGCGAGGACCGTCAGGCCGCGCTCGCCGACCTCGGCGAAGCCGCCGGTGACTGGGATGCGCTCGGGCTGGGCGCCCTGGCTGCGGTAGACAGCGATCTCGCCGTTTTTCAGCGTCGTCATGTAGGGCGCATGGCCGGCCATGATGCCTGATTCACCCTCGGTGCCCGGAACGACGACCATATAGACATCCTCCGACATCACCTGGCGGTCCGGAGTGACGAGCTCGAAATGCAGATCGGCCATTATTCCTTGCCTTCAATTTGGGCGTCGAACGCCTTCGTCGCCGCTTCAAACTTGTCGCGGCAGCCGACGTTGCAAAAGCCGACGATCTTGCCGCGATAGAGCGCCAAGCTGTCCGCGCTGACCGGCTTTCCAGACCACGGACAGACGTCGTTGACGCAATCATCGAGGCGCAGCGCGTCGGCCAGTGCTCAAGCCTCCTGCGCGAGCTTCTCGGCCTTGGCGACTGCTTCGTCGATTCCGCCGACCATGTAGAACGCAGCTTCGGGAAGGTGATCATACTCGCCGTCGACGACCGCCTTGAACGAACGCACCGTGTCCTCGACCTGGACGAACTTGCCCGGGATGCCGGTGAAAACCTCGGCGACGTGGAAGGGCTGGCTGAGGAAGCGCTGGATCTTGCGCGCACGGGCGACGACCAGCTTATCCTCTTCCGAAAGCTCGTCCATTCCGAGAATTGCGATGATGTCCTGAAGCGACTTGTACTTCTGCAGCGTCTCCTGGACCTTACGAGCAACCTCGTAATGCTCCTGGCCGACGACCGCTGGCGTCAGAACGCGGCTGACGGAGTCGAGCGGATCGACCGCCGGATAGATACCGAGCTCGGAGATCGCGCGGCTCAGGGTCGTGGTCGCGTCGAGATGGGCGAAGGACGTCGCCGGCGCCGGGTCGGTCAAATCGTCCGCGGGCACGTAGATGGCCTGCACCGAGGTGATCGAGCCCTTGTTGGTCGAGGTGATGCGCTCCTGCAGCGCGCCCATATCGGTCGACAGCGTCGGCTGATAGCCCACGGCGGACGGAATGCGGCCGAGAAGCGCCGACACTTCCGAACCCGCCTGGGTGAAGCGGAAGATGTTATCGACGAAGAAGAGGACGTCCTGGCCTTCCTGATCGCGGAAATATTCGGCCTGGGTGAGGCCCGACAAAGCGACGCGGGCGCGAGCTCCCGGCGGCTCGTTCATCTGGCCGAACACGAGCGCGACCTTCGAGCCCTCGGGCGTCGGGTTGCCGTCGGCGTCCTTGGCGATCACTCCAGCATCGAGGAACTCGTGGTAGAGGTCGTTACCCTCGCGGGTGCGCTCACCCACGCCAGCGAACACGGATACGCCGCCGTGGCCC
>DASQYQ010000198.1:0-13760 GCA_035639115.1 Sphingomicrobium sp.
CGAAGAAGATCGCGCGGATCTGTTGGCTGACCGAGCGGTAGACGTCGAAGCGCGGTTTAACGAAGATCAGCTCTGGACAGCGCCGCTTGGCGGTGACCGACGGCATTGCGGAGCGCACTCCAAACGGCCGCGCCTCGTAGCTCGCCGCCGTCACCACTCCGCGATGGCCGCCGCCGACAGCGACCGGCTTGCCCTTCAGCGCGGGATCGTCGCGTTGTTCGACGGACGCGTAGAAGGCATCCATGTCGACATGGATGATCTTGCGTGGGGGGCGTTCGTCGCTTTGCATCGCAGCGGCGTTCTGATTAAGGCGCGCTGCCATGAACATCCACGAATATCAGGCCAAGGAATTGCTCGCGAAGTACGGCGTGCCGGTTCCCGCTGGCTACGCCGCAATGAGCGTCGACGAAGCGGTCGAGGCTGCCAAGAAGCTCGCTGGGCCGTTGTGGGTCGTCAAGGCGCAGATCCACGCCGGCGGCCGCGGCAAGGGCAAGTTCAAGGAGCTTCCCGAATCGGCCAAGGGCGGCGTTCGCCTCGCACATTCGATCGACGAGGTGCGCGAGCATGCCTCAGAGATGCTCGGCAAGACGCTGGTGACGGTCCAGACCGGCTCGCACGGGAAGCAGGTTCAGCGGCTCTACATCACCGACGGAGTCGACATCGAGAAGGAATTCTACCTTGCGCTGCTGGTCGATCGCGAAACCGGCCGGATCGCGGTCGTCGCCTCGACCGAAGGCGGGATGGAGATCGAGAAGGTCGCCCACGACACGCCCGAGAAGATAACCACGATCACGATCGACCCGGCGACCGGGCTGATGCCGCACCACGGCCGCGAAGTCGCCGCGGCGCTCAACCTCGGCGGCGACCTCGCCAAGCAGTGCGGCAAGGTCCTCGCCAAGCTCTACGACGCCTTCGTCGGAACGGACGCTTCGCAGATCGAGATCAACCCGCTGGCGGTCACCGACAAGCAGCAGCTGATGGTGCTCGACGCCAAGGTCGGCTTCGACAGCAATGCGGACTTCCGCCACCCGGACCTCGAGCAGCTCCGCGACCTCACCGAAGAGGATCCGATGGAGATAGAGGCGTCGAAGTACGACCTCGCTTACATCAAGCTCGACGGGAACATCGGCTGCATGGTGAACGGCGCGGGCCTCGCCATGGCGACGATGGACATCATCAAGCTGAACGGCGCGTTCCCGGCCAACTTTCTCGACGTCGGCGGCGGCGCCAACAAGGAAAAGGTCACCGCTGCCTTCAAAATCATCCTCAGCGACCCGGCGGTTAAGGGAATCCTCGTCAACATCTTCGGCGGGATCATGCGCTGCGACATCATTGCCGAAGGAATTGTCGCGGCCGCGCGAGAGGTCGACCTCAAGGTGCCTTTGGTTGTCCGTCTCGAAGGCACGAACGTGCAGCAGGGCAAGGACATCCTGGCATCGAGCGGTCTCGCGATCATCCCGGCGAACGACCTTGGCGATGCCGCTCGCAAGATCGTCTCAGAGGTCAAAGAGGCGGTGCCGGCCTAGGGGGCTGAGCTCGTCGAAGCCCCGCATTCTTGAAGTGACAAACAGCCCTTCGACAGGCTCAGGGCGAACGGTTGGAGGTTGATCCGAATGAAAATCCTGGTCGGGGTCAAGCGTGTCATCGACTACAACGTGAAGCCGCGCGTGAAGATGGACGGCTCGGGCGTCGATCTCGCCAACGTCAAGATGAGCATGAATCCTTTCGACGAGATCGCGGTCGAGGAAGCAATCCGGCTCAAGGAGAAGGGGGTAGCGACGGAGATAGTCGCAGTCTCAATCGGGCCAGCCAAGGCGCAGGAGACCCTCCGCACCGCGCTGGCCATGGGCGCCGACCGCGCGATCCTCGTCCAGACCGACGATGAGGTTGAGCCGCTCGCCGTCGCCAAGATTCTCGCGAAGATTGCCGAGGAAGAGCAGCCGCGGATGGTGATCCTCGGCAAGCAGGCGATCGACGACGACAATAATGCGACGGGGCAGATGCTCGGCGCGCTGCTCGGCTGGCCGCAGGGCACGTTCGCGTCCAAGGTCGAGGCGGGCGGCGACGTCGCCACGGTTACCCGCGAAGTCGACGGCGGCCTCGAGACTGTGAAGCTCCAGCTTCCGGCGGTGGTCACCACGGATCTTCGCCTCAACGAGCCGCGTTACGCATCGCTGCCCAACATCATGAAGGCTAAGTCGAAGCCGCTCGCGACCAAGTCGCCTGGCGACTACGGAGTCGACGTCGCTCGGCGGCTGCAAGTGCTGAAGGTCACGGAGCCAGCCAAGCGCCAGGCGGGAATCAAGGTTGGAAGCGTCGACGAGCTGGTCGAGCGCCTCCACGGAATGGGGATTGCGAAATGAGCGTACTCGTCCTCGTCGAACATGACGGCAGCAGCATCAAGGATTCGACGCTCGCGACCGTCACCGCGGCGTCGAAGCTCGGCGAAGTACATGCGCTGGTGGTGGGCAAGAACGCCGATTCCGTTGCTCAGGCGGCGGCGAAGATCGCGGGCGTCACGAAAGTCCACGCAGCCAGCTCTCCGGCCCTCGAGCACGAGCTTCCCGAGGCGGTCGCTCCGGTCGCCGCAAAGCTGATGGAGGGCCACGACGCGTTCGTCGCGCCCGCCACCACGACCGGCAAGAACATCGCTCCTCGAGTGGCTGCATTGCTCGACGTGATGCAGGTCGGCGACATCCTCTCGGTCGAAGGACCCGATACGTTCACGCGCCCGATCTACGCAGGCAATGCGATCGCGACCGTGAAGTCGAACGACTCGAAGAAGGTCATCACCGTCCGCACTACGGCGTTCGACAAGGCCGCCGCGGAAGGTGGCTCCGCTTCCGTTGAAAAGGTCGACGCGGGTGCCGGCGACAGCAAGAGCGAGTTCGTCTCGATGGACGCCTCGGAAAGCGAGCGGCCCGAACTCACGAGCGCGAAGGTCATCGTCTCTGGCGGGCGTGCATTCGGCTCATCCGAGCAGTTCCATTCGCTGCTCGACCCGCTCGCCGACAAGCTCGGGGCCGCGGTCGGCGCCAGCCGCGCCGCCGTCGACGCTGGCTATGCGCCCAACGACTACCAAGTCGGTCAGACCGGCAAGATCGTCGCCCCCCAGGTCTATATCGCGATCGGCATTTCCGGCGCGATCCAGCACCTCGCCGGAATGAAGGATTCGAAGACGATCATCGTCATTAACAAGGACGAGGAAGCGCCAATCTTCCAGGTCGCGGACATCGGTCTCGTCGGCGACCTCTTCAAAGTCGTCCCGGAGCTGACCGAGAAGCTCTAGAACCCGCTTAGGAACTCGGCGACGTTGGCGCCGAGCGCTTCGACCGCATAGCCGCCTTCCATCACGATCAGCGACGGCACGCCGGTCGAGGCAATGCGCCGCGCCATCGCGGCATAGTCGCTGGACTTGAGCTTGAAGTAGCTGATGGGATCGGCTTCGTGCGTATCGGCGCCATAGCTGACGATCAGCAGCTCCGGCGCGCTTTTTCCCAGCCAGTCCAGCGCCTGCGCGAGCGCCGGCGCATAGCCGCTCCAGTCGGCGCCGCGGGCAAGGGGGAGGTTGAGGATATTGCCTTCGCTCTCGTCGGCATGGCCCCAGAAGAAAGGATAGTCGGTCGAGGGATCCGCGTGGATCGACGCGAAGAACAGGTCACCGCGGCCGGTGAAAATGTCCTGCGTGCCGTTGCCGTGATGATAATCGACATCGAGAATGGCGATTCGGCGCTTGCCCGCTGAGAGCGCCGCCTCGGCGCAGATCGCCGCATGGTTGAGGTAGGAATAGCCGCCGAAATAGTCGCGTCCTGCGTGGTGGCCAGGCGGGCGGGTAAAGGCGAAGGCGCTATTCTCGCCGCCTAGCACCGCATCGAGCCCTGCGAGCGCCGTCTGCACGCTCCAATAGCACGCTTCCCAAGTCTCTGGGCCGATCGGAGTCGAGGTGTCGAAGCTATGCTGCCCCAGTCGAGCGTCGATCCGGGACAGGTCGAGCTTTCGCCTGCCGACGATCGGGAACGTGTAGGGAAAGACTTCACCCTCGCGGCCGGCGGCAAGCCATTCGGAGTGAGCGTCGCGCAGCAGGTCGAGGTAGCTCTGCGGGTGGACCCGCAAGATTGCTTCCATGCCGCTGTCCTGAGGCGCTTCCGTTTGGCCGATGGCGCCCAGGATCGCATCGACTCGGCCCTCGTGCTCGGCGGCCGGGTGGAGCTTGCCGTTGAAGAATTCAGCTGTCGGCGCGTGAGCGCGTTGGCGTTCGTCCCAGAAGCATCGCATCGGTGCGGTCTAGCCGCCGCAGCCGATGCGAAAAAGCCGCTACTTCTCGTCGCCGACGTGCTCGGGCTTACCCTTGCGGCTCGTCGACGCCATCTTCTTGAGTTCCTTTTCGCTCATCGAATCGTACATGCTCTTCGATGCGCCCTTCAGCGAGCTCTTGGGTCGTTCGTGCTCCTTCACAGAAAGAGCGGCTCCCGCGGCTCTCTGCTGCGCTTTGGATTTTGCTGGCATGATCGAATCTCCTCTTCAACAATCGAAGATTCAACGATCTGCCGCCGCGATAGCTGCGCTCAGAACGCAATGTTGTGCGAGATCAACCACTTGTTGCCGCTGCGATGCCACACGGTAAGATAGCGGCCGACGACGTAGCGCGTCTTGCCTTTGTTCCGCAGCTTCATCTGAGCGCTTCCCCATTCGTAGACGTCGTCGGGGTCGGCGGCGGTGCGTCCATCACTGTGGATGGCGGCGCTCAGCACCTTCACTCCCTTCGGCCGCCTCGCGTACATCGTCCGAACGCCGGTCTTGCCGTGGACCGCAGTGCCGTCCGGGCCGATAAAGACGCCGTTGTTCGCATAAGGAGCGCTCAGCTGGTCGGCATTGCCGGTCACGATGGCACGCTCCCATTCGCCGTTCGCCTTGTCGATGAACGGCGCGGCCGAAGCGATCGTCTGCTGCTTCCACGACGGAGCAGCGGCGAGAAGCAGCGGCGCTGCAGCCGCAAGAAGGATGTTAGGTTTCACGAATGCCGTCCCACTTTCACGAAAGCTTACCGTTGAAGGCCTGAGGCTCAAGCACTCAGCCGCTAGCCGAGTGTTCAGTTCGACCAACGCTCGGGCCCGGCAGTCCCGGCTTCCTTGCCAAGCACGTTGATTTTTTCCACAAGGTGCCCCGCGCAATGGATAGTGTCGTCGATACGTTTTCGGCAACGACCCCCGGCGATCAATTGGGGTCGTCCGCCTTGGAGCTGCCACTTCTCGGGAGCTTGCCCGAAGCCGTGCGCGATCGCCTCCTCCAGTCTTCGCGCATCGAGCGCCTGGCGCCCCGCGCCGACGTTTTCATCAAGGGCGAATTGCCCAAAGACCTCCACATCGTGCTGGGCGGAATCATCGACCTCTCCTGTTCCTACAAGGCGAGCGAGTGCACGGCATTGATGATGGCCGCGGGCGACGTGTTCATGCCGGCGGCGGCGCTCTATGCGGAGCCCTATCTCGTTTCGGCGCGTGCCCTGACGGCTTCCCGCATCCTGACGATCGACGCCGATGTCGTTCGTCAGCAAGCTGCCAAATGCACGGAGCTCGCTCTGGGTCTGGCGCGGATCATGGCGGGCCAATGGCGGGTCGCGCTCAAGATCATCCTCGATCTCAAGTGCCGCTCGCCGTCGCAGCGGCTCGCTGCCTTTCTCTTGCGGCTGCACGGCGCTCAGGATGGGCCGCCCGCTGAAATCCCATTTTCGAAGCGGCAGCTCGCCTCACGGATCGGAATGCAGCCGGAGACTCTGTCGCGGACTCTTCAGACGCTGGCTGCCAACGGGCTATATCTTCGCGGCCGCCAGATCATCGTCACCAATCGCGCCGCGGCCGAGGAGTTCTGCGGGCCCGATCCATACCCACCGGCTAGCGAATATGAGTTGGGAGTCCACGCGCTCTAGGAGGCCCCGACGCCTTAGTCAGTGCCGGCGATGAAGCATTCGAGCTCGCTGCAGGCTTGGTCGTGGGAAAGCTGGCGAGTCGGGTGCTTGCAGAAGGCCGACGCCGCTGCGTGCTTCAGATGGGAGAACTCTTAGGTCTTGCCTCGGCGCCCGCCGGGGCCCTGGTTAGGGGGGCTGCCGGAGGCATTCCCCCGCGGCAAAGCGCGCGCGGCGCGCGGTCCAGGCATCGAGTGCCGATATGCCGAACATGATCGGTGGCCTTATCGCCGAGTGAAGAGAGCAGGGGTTCATCTTGCGATCCTCCAGGACCGCGAAGAGGGCTCTAACGCAGTTGTGGATCCCGGTGGCGCACCTGGAGCGACGAATGTCGCCTCGTAATTCCCCACCTTTCAACGCTACAGCGCACAGGTAGGGAACCCTTCAGCTAACTAGCTGAATAGATTATCCTTAACCTAGCGAGTGGTGCCCAGGGGCGCACGAGTTCTATCCATAGTTTTCATACACGTAGCGGAAGGTGGGGAAGTGCGAAGTTCCCGTATCTCCCCATAGTTTCCCAAGAGCAATTCCCGACCTGCATCGTGCCTGGAGATCTTTGCAGCATGCACAATGCCTCCTCGAAAAATGTCGCTATTGTCGACGAAGTCGCCGGCTTTAACTTAGCTAACTTGTAGAACTGCCGTTGGTTAGCTATATGCTTAGCTAAGGAGGCAAAAATATGGCGCAGTTTTCCGTCCACGACGCGAAGACCAATTTGTCAAAGCTGATAGCTGACGCGCTCGCAGGCGGCGAGGTGGTCATTGCCCGAGGGAGCATCCCGGCGGTTCGTCTCGTGCCAGTGGCCCCTCGCGGCCGCCGACGTTTCGGCGCGCTGAAGGGCAAGATTGCCATCGATAAGCGCTTCGATGAAGCACTACCCGATAGCGAAGCCGCTGGGTGGAACCTAGCTTGAGGTTGTTGCTCGACACGCATGCGTTGATCTGGTGGCTGGCCGGCGACGCGGCCTTGAGCCGGAGAGCACAAGAAGCGATCGCCGACGACGCAAACAGCGTTGCAGTCAGCGCTTCGTCTGCGATGGAGGTCGCAACCAAATACCGCATTGGAAAGTTGCCGGACGCCGCCTTGTTGGCGCGTGATTTCGAAGCGATCATTGGAGATCAGGGTTTTGATGAACTGCCGATTACGGTTCATCACGCTCGCCTCGCCGGGGAAATGAAGATCGAACACAAGGATCCATTCGATCGGCTTTTGATCGCTCAAGCGCAGGCGGAAGACATGGTCCTGGTCTCAAATGAGACGCTGTTCGATGACTTCGCCATCAACCGCTTGTGGTAAGTCGCGAATGCGCCGACAAATCCTGCTTCTCGCAGACGTTTCGGGGTGCGCATCCGATTGAATTCTAGTTCAATCTCAGGAGTAAGGCGCCGATGATTGGTCCGCCGGTTTCCGGCGATTTCGGTCTGACTTAGGCGGCGTAATACGCAAAAGTTCCCCACCTTGACTCGGGTGACGGGACAAGTTGTTGATATAATTACAGATTTCGAGGAATGGTGCCCAGGGGCGGAATCGAACCACCGACACCGTGATTTTCAGTCACGTGCTCTACCAACTGAGCTACCTGGGCTCTCGTGACGGGCAGGTCGCCCGGTCAAGCGAACGGCTCCCCTAGTCGGCCCCTTCGCCGCTGTCCACCCTCTCCGGCTCGGCGGGCGAGCCCGGGATGCGATAGCCTTCGCCGAGCCATTTCAAGAGGTCGCGGTCCTTGCAGCCGCGGCTGCAGAACGGCGCGTGGTCCAGGTGCTGCGGCTTGCCGCAGAGTGGGCATTTCTTCGGCTGATTAGAGGGCTTCGGCATATCCGCCAGACATGGGAAGCGCGGCATCGGCCCGCAACTCGACCCTGCCGCCCATCTGTCGCGCAAGTTCGGCAAGCCAATCCGATCGGCCCTCCAGCAGTCTGATCACTGCGGGGTGAGCAACGAGCCGCCTGCCCCCAGCCGCTTCGAACGCAGCGCGACGGAGCAGGACGCGAGCTTCGAAAGCGGCGCGGTCCTGAGCCAGCTCGACAATCGACGGGCGCAGCCGCGGGCGCACGATCTGCACGAATCCGAAGCCGTTCACTGCGGTGCGCTCGAACGGCTGGGGCAAGATGTCGTCGATCGCGGCACCGGCCGCTTGACGCGCTTCCTTGCTTCGGGTGGTCGGGAGATCGATTCCGATCGAACCCCCTATGTCGAGACGCGGGATCGCTCGGGCCGCCTCCGCGGCACCGAGCTGCGCGAGCTCCTGCGGCGGAAGATATCCGTCGACATCTATCAGCGTCATCGCTGGCGTGGGAGAAATCCGAAGCTCGCCGCCCGCGAAGATCACTATCCCGGTGCGCGCTTCCTCGATGAGGTCGTCCCAACCCAAATCGGCAAGGCGGTTCTGCGCGGCCGGGAGCCTCAGCATTTTACCCTCGGAAGCCTCGGCAAACGCTGGCGCGGCCAAAGCTTCTCTGTCGCTGACCCGGGCGATCGGTCGCTTCCATGGCTCTGCGCCAGGGATCGCTTCGCGCGTGACCTCGATGGTGATGATGGCGCCCTCTGTGACCTTCGGCGCGCCGTTCGGAAGCAGGAATTCGGCGCCGCCTTCTCCGACCGCAACGGCATTCCTGCGGTTCGTGCCCACGTTCGTCAGCCGCGCTTTCAGGACCGTGCCCGCAGCAATCGCACCGGTGAGGCCGATGCGCGCTTCGACGATCTTGCCGTCATCGACCAGCAGGGACCGGGTCTCGCCAATCCCGCGTTCGATCAGCCATTCAGGCAATCGGATATCCTGCGCTCTTCAGAAGCATTCGACTCTCCGCGAGGGGGAGGCCGACCACGTTGGAATAGCTTCCCGCGATGTGACGGACATAGACCTCGCCATAGCCTTGGAGAGCGTAGCCGCCGGCCTTGCCGCGCCACTCCCCGTGGCTCGCGTAATAATCGATTTCCTGTTCACTCAGGCGCTTCATCGCGATCATCGTCTCGACCAGGCGCTCGCGAACGCCGTGGCCGGGGACGGCGAGAGCAACGCCGGTCAGCACTCGATGCCTGCGGCCCGAGAGCAGCCGCATGCACGTGCGCAGCGTTCCTTCGTCTTCGACCTTCGGCAGAATCCGGCGGCCGACCGCAACCACAGTATCGGCGGCCAGAACGAGCGCGTCGGGTTCGTTGGCCGCGATCGCCTCCGCCTTCTCGCGGGCCAGTCGCCGCGCGTGCTCGCGCGGAAGCTCGCCCCTCGGCACGCTTTCATCGATGTCCGCTGGTGCAACGGCATCCGGAATGACGCCGATGCGTGCAAGTAGGTCGAGGCGGCGCGGACTCGCCGAAGCGAGGATCAGCCGCATGTCGCCGGCTTAGCCCGTATAGCCGGGCGGGCCTCCGCGGCCGGGCATGAAGCGATAGGTGATGCGCCCCTTGGTGAGGTCATAGGGGGTCAGCTCGACGAGCACTTCGTCGCCGGTCAGCACGCGGATGCGGTTCTTGCGCATCTTGCCGGCGGTATGGCCGAGAATCTCATGGCCATTCTCGAGGCGGACGCGGAACATCGCATTGGGCAGGAGCTCAACCACCTGTCCGCGCATCTCGAGCAATTCTTCCTTGGCCAAGCGATTCCTCTCGTGTTTTCCGGCAAAAAAGTTGCGGAGGCTTAGCGGCGCACGCCGCAAATGTGAAGGCGCACGCCTCTAGACGGTAAGGATCGTCGATCCGGTCGTCTTTCGGGCTTCGAGCTGCCGATGGGCCTCGGCGGCATCCTTGAGCGCGAAGCGCTGCTGGACCTCGATCTTCACCTTGCCGCTCGCGACCACGTCGAACAGCTGGTTCGCGCTTTGCTCGAGCTGCTCGCGGGTCGCGATGTAGTGGAAGAGCGTCGGGCGAGTCAGGTAGAGCGACCCCTTCTGCGCGAGTAGGTTCGGAGGGATCGGATCCGGCGGGCCCGAAGCATTGCCGAAGCTGACCATCAGCCCGCGCAGCTTCAGGCAATCGAGCGACTTCATGAACGTATCGCGCCCTACGGAATCGTAGACGACCGGCAGCTTTTCGCCTGCAGTGATGGCCTGCACCTCGGCGACGAAATCCTGCTTCGAGTAGAGAATAGGATGCGCGCAGCCGTGGGCACGCGCGAGCTCGGCCTTTTCCTCGGTGCCGACGGTGCCGATCACCGTGGCTCCTAGCGCCGCCGCCCACTGGCACATGATGAGCCCGACGCCGCCGGCGGCTGCGTGGACGAGGATCATGTCGCCCTCGTGCACCGGGAATACCGAGCGGAGAAGCATCTGCGCCGTCATCCCTTGAAGCATCATTCCGGCCGCCTGCTCGGACGAGATTTCGTCGGGGAGCTTCACGACGCGCTCGGCGTCGATCAAGCGCTTCTCGGCATAGCCGCCGAGCGGCCCCGCGTAGGCGACGCGGTCTCCCTCCCTCACGTTCGTGACGCCTTCGCCCACCGCTTCGACAATGCCCGCGCCTTCGACGCCCGGCGTAAAGGGGAGCTCCTGCTTGTAGAGTCCGGTGCGATGATAGACGTCGATGAAGTTGAGGCCGGCCGCTTCCTGGCGAAGCTTGATCTGCCCGGGTCCGGGGTCGGCAACCTCTATCTCTTCCCAATGAAGGACATTGGGTCCACCGGTCTTATGGATTCGAATGGCGTGCGGCATGGACGCGCTTCAACGACTTCCCGGGACAAAAGAAAAGCCCCGCCGCCACAATGACAGCGGGGCCCATCTTCTATTGACGATAATCAGACCGCTGCGTGCGCCGCGAGGGCCGCAAGCAGAAGCAGAGCGACGATGTTCGTGATCTTGATCATCGGATTGACGGCCGGCCCGGCGGTGTCCTTGTAGGGATCGCCGACGGTGTCGCCGGTCACCGCGGCCTTGTGGGCCTCGGAGCCTTTGCCGCCGTAATTGCCGTCCTCGATATACTTCTTGGCGTTGTCCCAGGCGCCGCCGCCCGAAGTCATCGAGATCGCGACGAACAGGCCGGAGACAATGACTCCCAGGAGGAGCGCGCCGACCGCTGCAAGCCCGTTCTCCTTGCCCGCGACGGCGCCAATCACGAAGTAGACGACGATCGGGGCGAGCACCGGAAGCAGCGACGGGATTATCATCTCGCGGATCGCGGCGCGGGTGACGAGGTCAACGGTGCGCGCATAGTTCGGGCGGACCGAGCCATCCATGATCCCCGGATTGTCCCGGAACTGGCCGCGAACTTCCTCGACCACCGCGCCGCCGGCGCGGCCGACGGCGGTCATTCCCATCGCACCGAACAGGTAGGGCAGGAGCGCGCCGAGAAGAAGCCCGACGATCACGTAGGGGTTCGACAGGCTGAACAGTGCGTTGAGGTCACTGGTCACTCCGATCTGGCTGCCGAACTCCTTGAGGTCCGCGGTATAGGCGCCGAAGAGCACCAGCGCGGCAAGGCCGGCGGAGCCGATCGCATAGCCCTTGGTGACCGCCTTGGTCGTGTTGCCGACCGCGTCGAGGGCGTCGGTGCGGGTACGCACGTCCTCCTCGAGACCCGACATTTCCGCGATTCCGCCAGCGTTGTCAGTGACTGGGCCGTAGGCATCGAGCGCGACGACCATGCCCGCCAATGCAAGCATCGCCGACGCCGCGAACGCGACGCCGAGGAAGCCGGCGAGCTGGTAGCTGGCGATGAGGCCGACGATGATCACGATGGTCGGCAGCGCAGTCGACTCAAGGCTGATCGCGAGGCCCTGGATGATGTTGGTTCCGTGGCCGGTCTGGCTCGAGCGCGCGATCGACTGCACCGGGCGATAGTTGGTGCCGGTGTAATATTCAGTAATCCAGACGATCAGCGCAGTCACGGCAAGGCCGATCAGGCTCGAATAAAAGAGGTCCATGCCAGTGAAGGCGCCGCTGACGGCGCCGGTCGCAACGTCGGTTGTTCCACCGATCTGCGCGTTGAGCGAATCGCCGAGCGAAACCTTGAACGCGCCGTAGATCGCCGGGATGGCGAGGATCGTGGCGGTCCAGAAGCCCTTGTAGAGCGCGCCCATGATCGAGCCGCCCTTGCCGAGCCGGACCATATAGGTGCCGATGATCGAGGTGATGATGCAGACTCCGCCGATCAGAAGCGGGAGGATCATCAGCGGGAGCAGCAGGGGCGAAGAACCGAGCGCAAGCGCGACCGACACCATCGTGATTCCGACGGTGACGACGTAGGTCTCGAAGAGGTCGGCGGCCATGCCCGCACAGTCGCCGACATTGTCGCCGACGTTGTCGGCGATCACGGCCGGATTGCGTGGATCGTCCTCGGGAATCCCGGCTTCGACCTTGCCGACGAGGTCGGCGCCGACGTCGGCGGCCTTGGTGAAGATGCCGCCGCCGAGACGAGCGAAGATCGATACCAGCGAAGCGCCGAGCGCGAGGGCGGTGAGCGCATTGACGACGGCGCGGTCGTTGGGCGCGTAGCCGCCGGGGCCGGTCAGGTACCAGAACAGGCCGGCGATCGCGAGCAGTGCGAGACCCGCGACGAGCAGGCCGGTGACTGCACCTGCGCGGAAAGCCGTGGTGAGACCGCTCTGAAGGCTTCGGCGAGCCGCCTCGGCGGTGCGCACGTTGGCGCGGACCGAGATATTCATGCCGATGAAGCCGGCCGAGCCCGACAGGATTGCGCCAATCAGGAAAGCCACTGCGGAAAGCGGCTTCAGGAAGATGCCGATAATGATCGCGACGATGATGCCGACGATCGCAATGGTGGTGTACTGCCGCTTCAGATAGGCGGCTGCGCCTTCCTGGATGGCAGCGGACACTTCGACCATGCGCTGGTTGCCGGCGGACATGCCGAGCACCTGGCGACTGGTGACGATGCCGTAGAGCACGGCGATGATGCCGCAAATAATCGCGACATAAAGCAGGTTAAAGCCGGAATTCATGGGTTCACGCTTCCCCGTTCTTTAGGCAAGTGGGCGCGGCCCGCGGAAAAAGCGGCGGCCCTCAGGTCGGCGGCTTTAGGGGGCGTTTGAGCGACTGGCAACCGCGCGAATTGAACGGCTTATCTGATGAGCAGAGCGCAAGCCATGCCGCATACGAGGCCGCTAAGGCCGATCAGCCATTGGCGGAGCGGAAAACCCGCGACGGTCATCGCCCTGATGCTCAAAACCCAGTCTCTCCGGAACTTCGACCGGCTCGCCGCCGCTGGTGAGGGAAAGGGACGCCTCACCAGCGGACAGCGTACCGATGCGGGTGATCTTCGTTCCTTGTGGTAAAGAAAGGGTTGCCGGATCGAGGTCTGGGGGAAGGGCGGCGAGAAGCGCATAATCGTCGCCTCCGGTCGCTGCGAACAATCGGGCAGGGAGCGCCGAACCGCGTTCCGCGACGAAGGCTGCTGACATCGGAAGAGCATCGATTTCGATCGCTGCGACGCACCCGCTCGCTTTCGCCATCCGCAGGGCGTCGATGAGCAGGCCGTCCGAAACATCCATCATCGCATGCGCGTGCGGAGCGAGCATTTGCCCGGCTCCGAGCTGCGGCACGGGCCGACGATAGATGTCCACCAATGGCCCGGTCGCCCGCGCATCCTCGGAAAGCAGCGCCAGTCCCGCAGCTGCATCGCCTAGAGTGCCGACCAGCCAAAGAGCGTCGCCTGCGCGGCCACCGGAGCGTTCCGGTACGTGCGGCCCGGCCCGGCCGATCGCAGTGAGGCCAAGCACGCGCGGCGCTCCTTCGGGCAGCGCGATCGTGTCACCGCCGATCAGGGCAAGCCGATAGCTCTCGCAGGCATGCTCGACACCCGTCAGGAACTCGCTTTCCCAGTTCCCGTCGCCCGACAGTGTCAGCGACAAAAGCGC
>DASQYQ010000199.1:0-5900 GCA_035639115.1 Sphingomicrobium sp.
AATCATCGGCTTCCAAGCCTAGCGGCGTGCCGCGCAGGAGGCAAAGCGCAATGCTGAGCGTCATGAACAAGCTTTAATGGCAATGAAACGGCGATGAGACTTGCCCCGGAATAACAGCCACTTCGCCGGCGCGTCACTGCCGGGAACGAGGAGGAATGCATGAAAAAACTGATTAGTTCGGTCGCGGCGCTGGCGATTGTTGCAACGCCCTCGATTGCGGTTGCGAAAGCAGCGCCGACGACGAAGACGGTCACCACGAAATCGGGTGACACGAAGGCCACGACGACCGTCTCCACCAAGGGGGACACGACGACGGCCAAGACGACGATGACGAAGACCAAGGCCAAGTCTCATCACAAGGCCAAGTCTCATCACAAGGCCAAGCATCACGCCAAGAAGAGCAAGAAGGCGTCCACGAAGAAGGCCTCGAGCAAGAAGGCTGCCGCCAAGAAGCCCGCCGACACCACCAAGCAGCAGTAAGTCTGGGGAAATTTTCCGCACGGCGCCGCGGGAAGACTCCCTCCCGCCGCCGTGCGGATCCATTATATTAGCGCAACTCAAACGGTACGGAGCTAGAGCTGGGATGGGCCGAAAGATCCTGCTGGTCGAGGATGATCGGGAAACCGCTTCTTACCTCGCCAAGGGCCTTACCCAGGAAGGCCACAGCGTCGAACTGGCGACGAACGGCCAGGACGGCCTGTTCCGCGCTACCGACGGCAGCTTCGACCTGGTCATTCTCGACCGGATGCTTCCAGTACTCGATGGCCTATCGGTCCTTCGCGCCTTGCGCGCCGCGCACATCGAGACTCCGGTCCTGATCCTTTCCGCGCTCGCCTCGGTGGGCGACCGCATCGAGGGCCTCGAATGTGGGTCCGACGATTACCTCGTGAAGCCATTTTCCTTCGCCGAGCTGCTTGCGCGCGTGAACGCGCTGCTGCGCCGGCGCGAAGCGCGCGTCGATCCGGCCGACCATCGACTGACCGTCGGCGACCTGGAGATCGACCCGCTCTCGCGAACCGTGAAGCGCGCCGGAAAGAAGCTCGACCTCAAGCCGCGGGAATATCTCCTGCTGGAATATTTCGCTCGCAACGAAGGCCGCGTTGTCACTCGCACGATGCTCCTCGAGCAGGTGTGGGATTATCACTTCGATCCCGGCACGAACGTCATCGACGTCCACGTCAGCCGCCTTCGCCGCAAACTGGACGAGGGCTTTGAAAAGCCGCTGCTGCATACGGTGAGGGGCGCAGGCTACATGCTTGCCGCCTGAGGCGGTAAGGACCTCCATCGTGCCGACCACGCTCCGAATCGCGCTGCTCGCGGGCCTTCTCGCGCTGGTTTCGAACCTCGCGGTGATCGGGTTCATCTACGAACGCACCCACGACGAGGCGGTCGCGAGCCTCCATCGCCAGGTGGTCGAGCAGGCCAAGGTCCTCACCGACGTCCACCGCACCGGCGGCAACGCCGCCCTCGACGAAGCGATCGACGACACCCTCGCTTATGCCGACCCGCAGACGGCGGTCGCTCTCCTCGCCCCCGACGGGCGCCAGCTGAAGGGCAATCTCGCCGAAGCGCGGCCGCTGCAGTCGATGCAGGAGGGTTACCGCAGCGCAATCATCCGCCTGCGCGGACAGCCAAGCCCGCACCAGGCCGAGATCGTGGTGGCGCGGATGCCCGATGGTCAGTGGCTCGTGAGCGGCCGCCTCGTCGGCGAAGGCCTTGCGTTCCGCGCAACGCTCGAGCGTTCATTGCTCCTCGCCTTGGTTTTCGCCGGGCTTCTCGGGCTGCTCTGCGGAGTGATCCTCGCGCACTATGTATCGCGGCGGATCGGAAGCATTGCGGCGGTCGCGAACCGGATCAGCGCCCGCGATCTCAGCCAGCGCGTGCCGCTCTCGGGCGCCGGCGATTCCTTCGACCGCCTCGGCATGCAGATCAACGCCATGCTCGACCGGATCAGCACTTTGATGGAGGAGCTTCGGATCCTTACGGATTCGCTTGCCCACGATCTGAGATCTCCGGCCAGCCGTCTTCGCGCGGCGGCTCACGCGGCTGCCGAAACGAACGATCCCGCCGAGCAGGAAGAATTGTTGGGAAGCGTGGTTCGCAACGCCGACGCACTGATCCGAATTCTGACGACCGTGCTCGAGATCAGCCGCTCCGAAGCCCTAACCGGCCGGAATCAGTTCGCATGGTTCGATGTGGGCGATCTCGCAGCAGAGCTCACCGAGATGTACGACCCGCTCGCCGAAGAGCAGGGAACCTCGCTCCGCTTCGTACGTCCGAGCCGCGCAGTTCCGCTGTTCGGGCATCGACAGCTCCTCGCTCAGGCGCTCAGTAACCTGCTTGAGAACGCAATCCGTTACGGATCGAGCGGCGGAGAAATCGACGTTCGCGTCCACCCGGGCGAGAAGCAGATCAGGGTCGAGGTCGCCGACCGCGGCCCCGGCATCCCGCTCGACCGGCACGATGAGGCCCTGAAGCGGTTCGGCCGGCTCGATTCCAGCCGTTCCGACGAAGGGGCCGGCCTCGGCCTCGCGCTCGCCCAATCGATCGCTCACCTTCACGAGGGCGAACTCCATCTCCAGGACAACCGGCCGGGTCTTCTAACCGCACTCGACATTCCAGTGCATCGACCGCAGCGAGAGCGCTGAACGCACCTCCGGCTGCGTCCAACAACCCTCCTCGCGCCGTCTCCCTCGCATCCGAACCGCAGAGCCGTTCGTTGATTCGGCAAGGCCGCAATCGGCCTCCAGTCTCTCAGTGAAGGAGGAGTGCACATGGCTCATGGATATTTGGGCGACGGATATGGTTCCCACGGCGACATCGGCGACGATCGTGGCGACGGCCACCATCGCGATTGGAGGGAGCGCAGCGGGCGCGGAGACAGCCACGATTGGCGCCATCGCGATCGCGACAATGGCGGGATGATGTTCGGCGGTGGCCGCGACCGGAATCGCTCTGACGAAGACGACCGCTGGCGCGGATCAAACCGCGAAGGCCTTGGGCGCGAGCATGGCTTCGGCAACTTTCGCGGCGACCAGGGCGGGTTCGGCAGGTCCGGCGAACAGGGACGCAGCTTCAGCGCCGATCCCGACGATCATTATCGCAGCTGGCGCGACCGGCACATGACCGAGATCGACCGCGATTATCAGGACTATTGCCGCGAACGCGAGCAGCAATTCCACCGCGAGTTCGAAGACTGGCGCCGCCAGAAATACGGCAATCCCCAGCCGCTTCGAACGGGCATGACCCAGACTGGCATGTCCCACGATCCTTCGGGCGAGTTCGAGCTCACCAATGAAGCGTCGGTCGATCCGAGCGGTTCGGATCCGACGGCGGATGCGACGCTCGGGACGAACAGCTCGGGAACCCGCGGCGGCCGCAGCCGCCGAGCTTAAGCAAGAACGGGGCGCGGGCGAGCTATGCTTGGCCGCGCTCCATTCGAAATCAGCCTTCGATGATCACTTCGGAGCCGACTTTCGTCAGCCCGTAAAGCTTCTCCGCGAACTTGTTCGGGAGGTGGATGCAGCCATGGCTTTCCGGGCGACCCGGAGTTCCCCCGCCATGGAGCGCAATCCCATATTGGTCGATCCTCTGCATCCACGGCATCGGCGCGTTGTCATATTTCTTCGACCGGTAGAAAGGCCGCTTCTCCAGCACCTTCCACTCGCCAAGAGGCGTAATATAGCCCTGCCTCGCCGTCGACACCGTAGCCGCTCCGATCAGCTTGTCGGCGCGATACACATAGGCCATCTGCGTCAGGCGATCGACGATGACTCGCGTGTCGCCCTCCGTGGGGATCGAGTCAGTCCACAAAAATTGCCCGGGCTTGAGGCCGACTCGGCCGAAGGTCGCAACGAAATCCCTATGCGCCTGCGGAGCGTTGCCGAGAGTCCACAGATAAGGAGCCATCGACATCGCCTTCGAGGCCGGAGGCGCCTCGGCGATCCTCGGCGGGGGCGAGCTCGTTGAGCAACCTGCAACCAGTGCCGCAGCAACCGCGGCGAGCGTCCATCTTTTCATCGGCCCCACACAGCGAAAGTCTGACTACCGTTGCTTGGAGCAGCGCGCCGTCGGCCGTCAATACTCTGGTAAACAACGCATTTACGTTAATTCAATCACGCTTCCTAAGCTTGCTGTCCGGCTTCCAGTCGGGCGGTCTCGGCTGGTCCGCAACGCGTTCGACAAGCTCGTAAAAGAAGCGGTTGAAGTCGGCGGCTGCCCTGAAGTCCATCGGCTGCTTCAAGTCGTCCTGAGGCTTGTGGTAGCCGGTCTGGTACCAGTGTCGATAAATCTGCTCGCTTCGAGATCCTGGGCGGTAGCCGAATACGAAAGCGGTAGCTGGGATTCCGGCCTGCAAGAACGGCCATTGGTCGGAACGCTGGAGCAGGTTGCGTTCGGGTTCCGGGTCCTTTTGAACCTCGATTCCAAGGCTCGCGGCGACGACCCGCGCATCGTCACCGAGCGTCGTATCGCTAAGCGCGTGGACCGTCAGTAGTTTGAGCGGGAAAATCGGCCTCAGCTGGTCGAGATTGATGTCCCCAACGGTCCGCGACATCGGGACAGTCGGGTGCTCTAGGTACCAGCGCGAGCCGAGCAGCCCCTTCTCCTCGCCGGTCCAGGCGGCAAAAAGGATCGGACGGCGGAACGGACGGCCCTGCCTGCGCTCGGCAAGCCGGATCAGCAGTGCGACATAAGCGGCATCGTCGAGCGTGCCGTTGTAGATTCGGTCGCCCCTCACCGGTTCGCCATAGCCGTAGCCGTCGAGGTGGGCGGAGAGAACGATCGCCTGGTCCGCAAGCTTCGAGTCCGAGCCGGGCATCGAAGCAAGCACGTTGGGTGAGACGATGTCGCGCTGGCGGATGACGAGCTGGGCGCGCAGCCGGGTGGGGATTGCAAAACTCGGCAGCGGTTTGCCTTCAGCGCCGGCGTCGACCAGTGCCGCCGCATTCCTCCCGCTACCGGCGAGGAGCTTGCCGAGTGAATCGGCGTTTAGAGTCATCCTTATGAAGGGATCTGCCTTCGGATGATCGCTCGCGAGCGTGACGGTTCGGGCATAGGCATAGGGCCAGCGTGGCGGTTCGACGGTGAAGCCCGGGTCCGCGATAGTCAGCATCCCGACGGCCCCCGAGGCTCGGACGGCAGCTTCGCGTTCGGCGCCGCTCGGAAGTCCGGAACGGTGCGTCCCGTGACAAATTACGATCCTACCGCGCACATTTCGAAGGCCTTCGCCACAATATCCGCCATAAGCGAGGGGAGCGTCGATCTTGGCCGGCGTGGAATCGGTCGGCGAGATCGTCAGGTCGTGAAGAAAAACGAGCGGTCGGCTGCCGACGGCCAGGGTTGCCCGTTCCACCCGAACCTCGTGCATTGGAACGTCCTGGAACCAGCTTCCATTCTCACCCGCCGGCTTGAGCCCGAGCGCGGCGAATTTCGAAGCGACCAGGCGCGCAGCGCGCATGTACGAAGGCGAGCCGGTATCGCGTCCCTCCATCGCGTCGTCGGACAGCTGCGCCGTCGTCCGCCACCAGGCGGCAGTATCGGGATCGAGCTTCTGGACCGGCGCTGCGGCCGTCAAACCAAGAGCGGCGGCAACGAGGGACAAGCTGAGACGCATCCTATCCCAGCCTAGCGCCACTCATTTGCAGTCTCGTCGAAACCGTCCCTCTGCACGCGAACGACGCAGAAGCGTTGCCCGCTCGGAGCGCGCATGACGACCCAGCGTTCCATTCGCGTGTCGACCGTCGCGCCGAGCCTTTCGAGACGCTCGACTTCGGCAGGAATGTCGTCGGTCTCTATATCGAGATGGATCCGGCTTTCGTGGTCCACACGCTGGATCTGGACGCTGATCTCGCCCGGCGGAGTCTCGAGCATCACATAATTGCCGCGGGTGCCGGGATGGC
>DASQYQ010000200.1:0-5916 GCA_035639115.1 Sphingomicrobium sp.
TGAAAAAAACGAAGCCTCTCAAGCGCTTCTGCAATCGGCTCGGAATTAACTGAGGCTTTTTGGCAACAGCTCGGAGCCAATGACGTGCTTGCACGGCACCCGGCCCTTTCATAATGTGTGCCGGCAGTTCTATCTAGAAGACGCATCTGAAAGGGGACAATTCTATGCGTAAGCTCGGCATTGCGGTGGCGCTCGCATCGACGGCCATGGCATCGCCCGCGCTCGCTCGCGACCACAGCTTTTATGTGGGACTTGAGGGCGGCGCGATGCTCGTTGAAAATTCGAAGTTCACTCAGTTCGACCCGGCAAACCAGGCGCAACTGGCTTCGAATGGCGACTTCGAAATCAGCCACGATGTTGGCTATGATGTCGATGCGATCGCCGGTTATGACTTCGGCATGGTTCGCCTCGAGGGCGAGCTCAGCTACAAGCACGCTGGCAACAATCAGCTCGAGGTTCGCAACCTCCCCGTGACCGGCATCGGTTTCGGTCAGCACCTGGACGTGGGCGGCAACGTCCACTCGTTCGCCGGCATGATCAACGGACTGCTCGACTTTGGCGACGACAACGCCTGGAGCGGTTACGTCGGCCTCGGCGTCGGAATCGCTGGCGTTCACTACAGCATGTCGCCAGACTCGATCGCACCGGACCTGGTCGTCGAGGGCTCCGACAGCCGTCCCGCATGGCAGGCCATCATGGGCGTCCGCACCGCAGTTTCTCAGAACATCGACGTCGGCCTGAAATACCGTTTCTTCAACGTCCCGAACGTCAAGCTCGACGACGCCACGGGCTTGTTCAACGGCAACCAGATGCGTGGCAGGTTCCGCACCCACAGCCTGATGCTGAGCCTTATCTACAACTTCTACACGCCGCCGCCGCCGCCTCCGCCGCCGCCGCCGCCACCCACGCCGCCTCCGCCGCCTCCCGCGACGCAGACGTGCCCGGATGGCTCGGTGATCCTGGCGACGGACACCTGCCCGGCACCGCCTCCGCCTCCGCCTCCGCCGCCGCCGGCGCCAGAGCGCGGTTTCTAAGAGTAGAGGCAGAAAGAAATACCGGTCCGGGCGTGAGCCCGGGCCGGTTTTCTTTTGCCTTTAGCGGACGGGTGCCGAGCGCGCGGCAGCGCGCATCGCGGCACGACTATCACGACATTGTCAGATGAGCGCTCAGCCTAGTTCGAGGCGAACTGCGGCGCCCTTCGGTCCCAGCCGTAGAGGTCGGGAAGGTAGCTGATCTTCCCGTCCCTCACCTGCGCGGTGATGTAGGTGAGGTAGATCGGGGTCGGACGCGGCAGCTGCACGCGTGTCTCCGGAGTGCTTCCCGGCGAAACTGGCTCATGTCCGAGCAGCCAGGTTCCAAGGCGCTTCGCATCTTCGACGCGCACGCAGCCGTTGCTGAGATTGCGGTTCGCGAGGTTGAACTTCGCGTGGTCTGGCGTGTCGTGCAGGTAGATGTCCTGCGGATTGGCGAATGGGAATTTGAGGATTCCCATCGAGTTCAGCGGCCCCGGATCCTGCTGGATCTTGAGGTGGACCGTTCCGGCGGCCGCTCCTTTCCAGTTGACGCTCGCCGGGTCGATGATCGTCGGAGTCTCGCTCCAGTCTTCGATCACGTGATAACCGTGCGACTTTAGGTAGGTCATTCCGCCGTGCAGGAAATTCGGCGCGATCGTCTTTCGGACGAGATGATCGGGAGCATGCCAGTAAGGATTGTACGTGATGTAGTACATGTAGCTGGCGATGAGCGGCGTCGGAAGTTCATCGGTGCCGGTGATCACCTTCATTGAATCCACGACCCGGCCATCCTGGTAGAGGGTCAGCATCGACGATCCGGAATCGACGAGCAGGAACCGCCCCTTCGCGGGAAGCGAGCGTACGCGGTCGAGATTGGCAAGAAGGCGCGGATCGGGGGTAAGATTTCCGCTCGCCTGCGCCTCAGCCCAGGCGGTGTCACGAAGCTGCTTGTAAATCGAATTCACATCGGAGGTGCTCGCAAGGAAGGCCGTCAGCGAAGGCGCCGCCGCGGTCGTAAGCAGAATCTGGTCCGCTCGATCGCCCTGCGGCCGGAGCACGGGATAGGCGTAGATCATGCCCGTGGTCGGCTGTTTGATCGCCTGCACATATTGAACCCAGGCGCCCGACAACAGGCGCTCGGCGTTTGCGATATCGTCGGGCTTGCCGCTGTTCGCCTGCGCAACTGCAGCCTGAACCTGCGCAGCAAGCTGGGGCCCCTCTGGAAAACCGTCGAACGGCGCGCGCTGAAGGATTGCAGTCAGCTGAGCGATGGCCGCGGTGTTCGCTCCGCCCCTGAACCAGATCGGCTGCGAGTGCAGAGTGACGTAGAAGGACGCGACCGCGGAGCCGACCGAAACAGCGGTTGATTGGCCGTCGACCGCGGATGTCGCCGGAACGGCCGAAAGCGCCAGTGCAACTGCAGATGCACCGATCGCGAATTTATTCAGCTCTTTCACCGCGTAACCCCCACCAACAAGACCCCGACAAATTCTAGCCGGTTATATTCACACGCCGATATGCATTAAAGATGAACCGAGGCCGAGCGGTGACAGACTGCAGAGCGCGTCGAGCGAACTCACGCGGTCTGTGCTTCGGGTGGAGGAGGGAAGGTTCGCCCCGTCTCGCGAGCGAGCCCCCGCGCCGCCAGCGCATCGACGATTGTCGCACCCGCGACGAACGCGAGCGCGCCGCCTACGGCGCCTTTGCGGCTGCTGCGCGTAAAGGCCAGTCCCAGCGCCCCGAGGTCCATGGCGTCGCCGACTACTCGGTTCCATGCATTTGTGGAGACGGCTGGCCCGCGCAACAGCATCGCGCCGGCGAGCAGCTCACGACCACCGAACAGGCTCACAATTGTCTTCGCCGCCTTACCCTCCACGCCGAGCCATCGCGCAAGGCGCCCAGGAGCGGCAACTTCGAGCAGACCCAAGCCGATACTGAAGACACCAAGCCCGAGGCCCAACTTCTTGTAATCCATGACGCTTCCTCCAGAACGCGAGTGATACCAAGCGCACCACTCCCCGGAGCGTTCCGACGTCCGTGCGACGCCGGTCTTGTGTAAAGCAGCGTTCAGCGCCTAGGCGACCACGACCTAATTTCGAGGGACTGTGATGGACATAAATGGAGCTGCCGCCGTCGTGACCGGCGGTGCATCGGGACTCGGCGAAGCGACCGCTCGCGAGCTCGCCCGGCGCGGAGCGAAGGTGGCGATATTCGATCGCGACCAGGACCGCGGGACCAAGGTCGCCGAGGAGATCGGCGGGATTTTCTGCGAGGTGGACGTCACGTCTGACGAGAAGGTCTCCGCGGCGTTCGCAAGAGCGCGCGAGGCGCACGGGCAGGAGCGTATCCTGGTCAATTGCGCGGGCGTTGCGACGGCTGCAAAGACGGTCGCGCGCGACAAGGAGACGAAGGCCGCGAAGCTATATCCGATGCAGCAGTTCGAGCTGACGATTCAGATCAACCTGATCGGAAGCTTTCGCTGCATCGTCAACTCGGCAGTCGGAATGGTCGACCTCGATCCGATGACGGACGGTGAGAAGGGCGTGATCATCAACACTGCGTCGGTCGCGGCCGAGGACGGACAGATCGGCCAGGCCGCATATTCGGCATCGAAGGGCGGAGTGCTCGCCATGGGTCTTCCGATCGCCCGCGACCTGATGAACGAAGGCGTGCGCGTGAACACGATCCTTCCGGGCGTGTTCAAGACGCCGATGGTCGCAATGATGCCGCCAAATGTGCAGGATGCACTTGGAGCTCAGGTCCCTTTCCCTAAGAGGCTCGGCCAGCCAGAGGAATATGCTCGGCTCGCCTGCTTCCTCATCGAGAATAGCTACATGAATGCGGCGGCCGTGCGCCTCGATGGCGGAATCCGGATGGCGCCGCGTTGAGCACCGATTACGCGAGGCTGATCGAGGATCTTGGAGTTGCCGCCCGGGAGGCCGGTGAGGCGATCGTTGAGATCGTCCGCCGAGGGTTCGAGATTGAATCGAAGCGGGATAGGTCGCCGGTCACCGAAGCGGACCGGGCGGCGGAGTTGATCATCCTCGCCGCCCTCGCCCGGGCTGCGCCGGGCGTGCCGGTCGTGGCCGAAGAAGAGGTGGCTGCAGGCCGCATTCCGGCGCACGACGACACTTATTTCCTCGTGGATCCACTGGACGGAACGAAGGAGTTCATTCGCGGCGGGGATGATTACACGGTCAACATCGGACTAATCGAGCGCGGAACGCCGAAGCTCGGAGTGGTGTTCGCTCCGGCGACTGGCCGGCTCCATGGGGGTTGCGTCGGCGAAGGCGCGTGGTTGGACGAAGGACACGGCCGTGCTCCGATTGAAACGAGGCCGCGCGGTGAATTGACGACGGCGGTCGCGTCCAAGTCGCATCTCAATCAGGCGACCGTCGACTATCTTGAAGCGGCGGTGGGTAATTGCGGCTACGTTTCGGTGGGGTCCTCGCTCAAGTTCTGCATCGTGGCCGAAGGAAAGGCCGACATCTATCCGCGCGCTGCGCCGACAAGCGAGTGGGATACGGCAGCCGGGCACGCCGTCCTGCTCGCTGCCGGCGGGCTGGTCGACGGACCCGATGGCAAGCCGCTCGGTTACGGCAAGCGCGCGTTCCTCAACCGCGCCTTCGTTGCCACGTCTGGGTGGAAGCCGCCGCAGCTTGAGCCGTTCCTCGAGCCTTTCTCAGGCGGAGGCGACATTCCGACGGGAGTCTAGGCGCTCCGCCGCGAGGTCAGATCTTTGCTCGATTCCTGACCGAATTGCTGGACGGCGCCGTAGGATCGCTTGAGCCGCATCATGTGGTCCTCGATCCGCATAGCTTCCCCGAGCTGATCTAGGGCGGCTTGCCCAGTTCGCGCGCTCGTGCCACGGGAGGCTCGCGCACTGAATCGGCGCGGGCGGTTAGCTCAGCTGGTAGAGCATCTCGTTTACACCGAGAGGGTCGGCGGTTCGAGCCCGTCACCGCCCACCACAGAAAACAGCCATTCCCTGAACTTCATCCGAAAGTGTCGGCCGGTCCTGATGTACCAGCAGCCGGACTCGGGTTGAGGCAAGGCGGATCGAAATTCCTCGGCACAACCATTGGAAACCTCGACACGACGATCCTGAGGGCTGTCCAGCAGCCATTCGGAATCAGCCAGTTCCTGCCACGGAAGACCGACAGCCGACCGGAGGTCGTCCCGAGAGGCTCGACCAATCTTAGCCTAACCCGTCAATTCGTCGAGGTCCCGCGCGACTGTGTCTATACCATGGAATATTCGGTGCGTTCGGCGCAGATCGCGGTCTATCAGCTGTTGGGTCTCGCTAAGGAACCGACACCGCTCGGAATGAAAACCGGGCCGATGGCCACTGTCCCAGAAACTCGCTGAGCCGGAGCTGGCATCAAGGTCCGCGGTAGCGAAGCGCCTCAATCAGCAAAGCGAAAGCTGGATGTTGCTGGCGCCGGCTGGGATAATAGAGGTGGTAGCCGCAAACGGCGGCGACCAGTCCTGCAGGACTGGCACGAGCTTCCCCGCCTGAACCTCGGCACTTACGTAATCGTCCGGTAGATAGGCGATTCCGATCCCGTCGATCGCCGCGGACCGCGCGAGCTCTATCTCGTGGACGATCAGCTGTCCGTCGACATGGACGTTGAGTGCACGCCCGGCCTTTTCGAACTCCCAGGCATAGAGCCCGCCCCGGGTCGGAAAGCGCAGATTGATGCAATTGTGGGTTGCGAGGTCTTGCGGCGCGCGCGGCGACTTGTGCTCCGCGAAATAAGCTGGCGAGGCGACCGCTGCCACGCTCGTCGCTCGAGTGCTTCAGAGCCCGTAGGCGCTTTTGGGGTCGAAGTCGTCAGCTGCATCGAGCGCAGCAACGAAGTTGGTCATGTCATCGCGAACACTATTCGGCAGCGAATATTGC
>DASQYQ010000201.1:0-19965 GCA_035639115.1 Sphingomicrobium sp.
GCTGCCGGCCGGATCACGCAGCCGCTGGCCCGCCTTGATGAAGCTGCCGGCCGACTGGCTGGCGGCGAGCACGTGCGGGTGCGGGTGCGCGGAACCGACGAGCTTGCGCGCCTCGCTTCGAGCTTCAACGAGATGGTCGGCAAAATCGCCGAGCGCGAGCAGCGAATCACGCAATTGGCTTTCAACGACGTGCTGACGGGCCTTCCGAACCGCACCATGTTCCAGCAGCAGCTCGAGCATCTGTTCAATGCTTGCGATGCCAACGGCGGCTTTTTCGCGCTCCATTGCCTCGACCTCGACCAGTTCAAGGTCATCAACGACACGCTCGGCCACCCGGCCGGCGATAGCTTGCTGGTCGAGGCCGCACATCGACTTCGCCACGCCGCGCGCGGCCATTTCGTCGGCCGGCTCGGCGGCGATGAGTTCGTCGTGCTCCAGAGCGTCGGCGAGGACCGCTCGGCGATCGACCGGCTGGGGCGCGACATCTTGAGCGCAATCGCGCAGCCCGTGACGATCGACGGCAACGAGTTCGCGCCATCGACCAGCATCGGGATCGCCATTGCGCCCAACGACGGCGGCGCCGGCGAGATTCTGCTTAGGAATGCGGACCTCGCGCTCTACCGCGCGAAGGAGGCCGGACGAGGCACCTATGCCTTCTTCGAAGAAAGCCTCAACGAGCGGGCCCAGGAACGCCGCCGGCTCGAATCCGACCTCAGGCAGGCTCTAGAACGAGGGGAGCTCGAGCTTCACTATCAGCCCTTGTTCGACCTCGAGCAGAACCGCATCTGCTCGTTCGAAGCGCTTCTTCGCTGGAGGCACCCCGGGCGCGGGCTGATCTCGCCCTCGGAATTCATTCCGATCGCGGAGGACACCGGCCTCATCGTTCCGATCGGGGCATGGGTCGTTCGCGAGGCGTGCAACCAGGCAGCGCAATGGCCGGATCCGGTCCGCATTGCAGTGAACGTTTCGAGTGTGCAGTTCCACCGCGGCGCACTTCACGAAACCATATTGCGAGCGCTCGCGACCAGCGGCCTTGCCCCCAACCGGCTCGAGATCGAGATTACCGAAAGCATCTTCCTCGAAGGAAGCGAGAACACGCTGAAGATCCTCCACGCGTTGCGCGCGCTCGGCGTTCGCGTCGCTCTGGACGATTTCGGTACAGGCTATTCCTCGCTCAGCTACTTGCAGAGCTTCCCGTTCGACAAATTGAAGATCGACCGCAGCTTCATCCACAACCTGCTGACTCGTGACGGCGCGAGCGCGATCGTCCGCGCCATCACTGAGCTGGCGCACGCGCTGAACATCGAGACCACGGCCGAAGGCGTCGAGGAGACCGCGCAGCTGATGGAGCTTCGAGCGCACGGTTGCTCGTCGGTCCAGGGGTTCCTGTTCGCAGAGCCTATGGCTGCCGCGGACGTCGACCTGCTGTTCCGCGAGCAGGGCGGGGCGATTCAGAACGTCGCCTGAGTTCAGGCGAGCGTGGTGCGATCCACTTCGGGGATTCGCGTGCAGCCGGTCAGCGCCATCGCAACCCGCATCTCGGCCTCGATCAGCTCAAGGGCGTGAGCGACCCCGGCGCCGCCGGCGGCCGCGAGCGCGTAGGCCCAGGCCCGCCCAAGAAGGACGAAGTCGGCGCCGAGGGCGAGCATCCGAACCACGTCGAGGCCGGAGCGCACTCCGCCGTCAGCTAGGATCGGCAACGTGCCGGCCACAGCATCGACGATCGTTGGCAGTGCTCGGGCCGTGGACGACACACCATCAAGTTGCCGTCCCCCGTGGTTTGAAACCACGATCGCATCGGCGCCGCTCGCCGCGGCGGCTCGCGCGTCTTCGGGATCAAGCACGCCTTTGATCACCAGTGGCGCATTCCACTGGCTGCGAACCCACTCGACGTCCTTCCAGGTGACCGACGGGTCGAAATTGGCGTGGATCCAAGCTTGGAAGTCGCTCAGCGGCGCATGCTTGCCGACAATGTCCTCGAGGTTGCCGAGGCTATGAGGCTTTCCGTGGAGGCCGACGTCCCAGAGCCAGCCGGGCCGCGCCAGAAGCTCGACCATTCGCCGAAGTCCTCCACCCGCCGCTCGAGCATCGCGATAACGCGATCCGGGCACCGCCAGGTCGACAGTGAGAACCAAGGCTCCGCAACCCGCCGCCTTGGCGCGCGCAATCATCTCAGCGACGAAGCCGCGATCCTTCACGAAATAGAGCTGGTACCACGGCACGTGCCCCGAGGCCGCGACTTCGCTGAGCGAACAGGCGCTGACGGTCGAAAGTATCTGCGGCACGTTGGCAGCCGCCGCTGCCCGTGCTGCCTGCACCTCGCCCCGGCGCGCGTACAATCCCGCGAGGCCGACCGGCCCGAGCCCGACGGGCAGGGACCAATGCTTGCCGAACAGCGAGGTGGTCAGGTCGATCGCGGAGACGTCGCGAAGCACGCGTTGTCGAAGCGCGATGGCGCGCAGGTCCTCGACGTTCCGGCGAAGCGTCTCCTCGTCGTAGGATCCGCCATCGACATATTCGAACAGGAAATGCGGAAGCCGCGCCTTGGCCAGCGCGCGGTAGTCGGTGAGGCTGGCAGCGCGCTTGCTCAAGCTGTTCGCCGGGCGGAGTTCACTCCTTCGGTTTGCCCTTGGTCATCGGCGCTTGCAACTGCTGCAGCGAGCGCTTCGAGCGCCTTCACATGCTTTCGGAATGCGCTTCGACCGCTCGACGTCAGGCGCGCCCAAGTGCGTTGGCGGCCGTCGGCCGCCGCCTTTCGAAGAGCAACGTAACCGGCCTCCGCCAAAGCCGAGAGATGCTTGGACGTGACCGAGTCGCTGGCGCCGGTGATCTCCTTCAGAAGAGCGAACTCAGCTTCCTTCGCCTGAGCGAGGACCGCAGCGATTTGCAGCCGAGTCGGCGGGTGAAGGACAGCGTCGAACCCTTTCGGGACATCCACTGCTCAGGCGCCCATCTCGCGGACGAACACGCGTTGCCAGATCACGCTTCCGGCAATGGTTATCAGGAAGCCGACAAGCCCGAGCAGCAGCGGGGCCACATGGTCGTGGCGCTCGAGCCCGAAATAGACGCTGAGCCCGTAGAGCGGCAGCCAGAGCGCCAATATTCCAAAGGCGATCAGGCGCGTTTTCCCGCGACGGTAACCGCTGATGAACATGCCCATGCGCTTGCGGTCGGACTGGATGATGATTGGAATGCAGGCAAGAACGATAACCAGGATCGCAGTTCGGATCGCGAACTCGAAGGCGAAGCTGGCGATCAGCCCGCCCATCAAGAGCCCGCACGCGGCATGTCGCCACGGCGGGCACTGAGCCGCCTTGGCCATTTGCGCTTCGGCATGTTGCTTGGCGGCCAGGGCCGAACGAGCGTCGAGACTGTCCATATAAGAGCTTTCACTTTCCATGATGGAAAGCCAGTACCTTTGACTTTCCAACTTGGCAAGTGAAAACTTTCCTGGTTGGAAAGTGACTAGGTCGCGAAGGCGGGATCGAGGCGATATGCCTTGCGCTTCAGCGCCGGCCAGGCGAGCAGGTTCGCGGCCAGCGCTACCCCGACTTGGCCCTGCTGTGCAGTAATTTCGGGCGAGCCCTGAGATGGGTTGTTGATGTCGTCGCCGGCGGAAAGGGCCATCACCTGCGCCTGGCAGGCGCGCTCGAGGAAATAGAGCCGAACGAAGCATTCCCCGACATTCTTGCCAATGGCGAGCGTGCCATGGTTGCGCAGGATCATCGCATTCTTGGCTCCGAGGTCGGCAACGAGCCGCTCACGCTCGTCGAGATCGACCGCAACGCCTTCATAATCGTGGAACGCAACGTCCCCGCGCACCAGCATTGCGGTCTGGGTCAACGGTAGCAGCCCTTCGTTATGCGCCGACACCGCCTGCCCGGCCGGCGTATGCAGGTGCATCACCGAATGCGCGTCCTCGCGCGCCATGTGGATCGCCGAATGGATGGTGAACCCCGCCGGGTTGGTGATGAACGGAGTCGGCTCGACCGGATTGCCCTGGACGTCGACCTTGACGAGCGAGGAAGCGGTGACCTCCTCGAACATCAGATTGTACGGGTTGAGCAGGAAATGATGCTCGGGACCCGGAATGCGCGCCGACAAATGCGTGAAGATGAGGTCGTCCCAACCGTAATGAGCGACCATCCGGTACGCGGCGGCAAGATCGACTCGGATGGCCCATTCGTCGTCGCTGACCTTGCCGTGGAGCGACGGGATCTCGATCCGATCCAGCGGCTTCAGCTCGTCCATTCCCCGGTTGATCGAGTCGACGCGATTCATTCGGGAGCCTCCTGACGGTCCGGATGCGCAGCTGTGAACGCGTTCAGCTTGTTCGCATTCTCTTCGGCGCGCAGCAAGGTAGGGAAATCCTCGATCGGAACGTTGAATCGGCGGGCATTGTAGAGCTGTGGCACGAGGCAGACGTCAGCGGCCGTCACCATGTCGCCGAACAGGAACTTGCCCGCTTTGGGTGAAGCCATTGCCTCCAGCGCAGTCAACCCCTCGCGGATCCAGTGGGCATACCAGCTGTCGACGTCCTCCTGCGACCGGCCAAGCTCGTTCTTCAGATATTTGAGGACCCGAAGATTGTTGAGCGGGTGGATGTCGCAAGCGACGATCATGGACAATGCAGCGACGTGCGCTCGTTCCGGAGCCATCGCCGGGATCAGCGGCGGCGTAGGGAAACGGGCGTCGAGATAAGTGATGATCGCCATGCTCTGGGTGAGCCGGTGGCCGTCGATCTCGAGCATTGGGATGAGCCCTTGCGGGTTCAACTCCCGATACTCGTCGGTCTTCTGCTCGGATTCGAGCAGGTTCACCGCGCGCTTCTCATAGTCGACGCCCTTGAGATTCAAGGCGATCCGCACTCGGTAGCAGGCGGAAGAGCGGTAATAATCGTAGAGGATGATCTGGCGCATGGCCGACTGCTTACCCGCGCGAAACGAACGGTGCCACGACTTCCGGAGGAACTCTGATTGGCCGGCCCAGCGATTTGTCGATAATGGCCCACTGTGTCCGCGAGCGCACATAAGGCTTGCCGTCCGGGCCAGTGAACTCCATTAGCCGGTCGAAGCGAGCGCCCCTCGGGGCGTCGCCCACCCAGGTGCGCGCGGTGATCACGTCGCCTTCGTGAGCGGAGCGCAGATAATCGATCTCATGGCGCACCACGACCCAATAATAAGCATTCTTGTCCTGCGCCCGCGAGGCCGCCTCCCAATGCGCAACCGCGACCTGCTGAATCCACTGCACCCACACCGCATTGTTGACGTGCCCAAGCTCATCGATGTGCTCTGGGCCGGCCGTCAGAGTGGTTTCAAAGACAGGATTCATTCTGTCTGGGTGAGGATGAAGGCGTAAGTCTCCGCCACTTCGTGCAGCTTGTCCCAGCGGCCCGACTTGCCGCCATGCCCAGCGCCCATGTTGATCTTCAGCATGAGGAGGGCCTGGTCGGTCTTGGCGGCGCGAAGCTTCGCGGCCCACTTTGCCGGTTCCCAATAGGTCACCCGCGGGTCGGTGAGTCCGCCGGTGATGAGCATCGGCGGATAGTCCTGCGCCTTGACCTGGTCGTAGGGCGAATAGCTGCGGATCAGCTCGAAAGCCTTCTCATCGGTAATCGGATTGCCCCATTCCGGCCACTCGCCCGGAGTCAAGGGAAGCGTGTCGTCGAGCATCGTGTTGAGCACGTCGACGAAGGGCACGTCGGCGACGACCGCGCTCCACAGCTCGGGGTTGGAATTGACGACCGCGCCCATCAGCTCGCCGCCCGCCGAGCCGCCGTTGATCGCGATTCGCCCGGGACTCGTGAATTTCGCAGCCGCCAGCCCCTTCGCGACGTCGACGAAGTCGTTGAACGTATTGGTCCGCTTGGTCAGCTTCCCGTCGAGAAACCACTTGTATCCAAGGTCGTCGCCGCCTCGAATATGGGCGATGGCGCAGGCCCAGCCGCGGTCCAGCAGGCTGATCCGGTTCGAGTTGAACGCCGGCGGAATCGCGATTCCATATGCGCCATAGGCATAGAGGAAGAGCTTGCCCTCGCCATTCTTCTCGAACCCGCGCTTGTACACGACCGACACGGGCACCTTCGCTCCGTCGCGCGCTTCGACGGTCAGCCGCTCGATCGCATATTGCGACGCGTCGTAGCCGCTCGGGATCTCCTGGACCTTCAGCACCTCGAGCGCGCCGCTCTCAGGATGATAGTCGTAGGTCGTCGTCGGAGTGACCATCGAAGTGTAGCCCAGGCGATAGGCGGCCGGCGCAAACTCCGGATTGCCCGCGAAGAAGGCGCTGTAGCTCGCCTCGTCGAACGGGATTCGCCTTTCCTCGCCTTGGTAGGTGCGCAGTAGGAGCTGATCGAGCCCGTCCACCCTGCTGCTGATCGCGAGATGGTCGCGATAAGAAGTGACGCCGGTCAGGTACACGCGATCCGACCCCGCGATCACGGTCCGCCAAACGTCCGGGCTCCGAGGGTCCGCTTCTGCGAGCCGGAAGTTCACATGGTCGTCGTTGGTGTGGATCCACAGTTTCCCGTGCGCCGAGTCGACATGATATTCGCGGTTCTCCTTGCGCCTCGAGATCAGAGTCAACGGCTGCGTCGGATCGTCGGCCGACACGAACCTCACCTCGCTCGTCGCATTGTCGCCGGTCGACACGATGATGAGGCTGCGATCGTGCGACTTGCCTACTCCGACCGAGAAGCCGAGCTCCTCGGTCTCCTCGTACAAGGTGATGTCATCTTCCGCCGCAGCGCCGAGCCGGTGGTACCGCGCCCGATAGCTTCGCCAATTGTCGTTGACCTCGGTGAAGACGACGCCCGCGCTATCGCTGGTCCACACCGGTTGGCCGATTCCGACGGTCGTCACCGTCTCGGTGTCCTTGCCGGTCGCAAGATCGCGAATCCGAAGCTGGAACCGCTCCGACCCGTCATAGTCGGCGAGCGTCGCCAGGAGCTTCCCGTCGGGGCTCACCTCGAGTGCGCCGAGACGGAAATAATGACCGCCATGGGCTTCGGCGGGCTCGTCGAAGATAAGCTCGTCCTCGCCGCCGGCGACCGGCCTTCGATACCAGCTCCGATACTGCTCGCCCGGCTTGAACGCCCACCAGTAGAGCCAGTCGCCGTCGCGGATCGGGACCGAGCTGTCGTCCTCCTTGATCCGGCCCTTCATCTCTTCGAACAGCTGTTCGATCAGTTCCTTGTGCTTCCCCGCCCACGTCTCGAAATAAGCGTTCTCGGCGTGCAGGTAGGCGAGGATGTCGGGGTCATCGACTTCCGGATATTTCGGATCGCGGAGCCAGTGCCACGGGTCCTCGATCGTGACTCCATGGCGTTCATAGCTGTAGGGGCGCTGTTCGGCGGCCGGCGGGACCGGAAGTTTGGCGGGCTTGTCCATCGATTGCCGAAAGCAACTGGCAGGCCCTTCGTCCAGCCATATTCGTCATCCCGGCCTTCAGGCGAGGCGGGCCTTCTCTTCAGACGAAGCGCGTTCTTATCAGCCGTCGACAGGTCTGTTGAGACCGTTCCACAAGGCGATCGGCCCGCCTGCGATCGTCGCAACATCGACGCGCTGCTCCCCGAGCAGCACGGCGCCGGCGATACCACATACGAACCAGACGATTATCGCTCCGAGAATATAGGGCTTCATCGCTGCCTCCGAGTGGGGAGTACAGCCGAAATCCTTTACAACAGGTGTTGTTCAGGCGGTCGAAAGCGGCCCCGACAACGGATCCAGCCGCCTATTGCGGGCTAACCGGTGCCTTGCAGTTCGAAGGGCCCACACCGTTGGAACCCTGGTTCGAGCAGACATTCAAAACTGGCGGTCCCTTGTGATGACGACCCTGCGGCTTGCTTTCCGGAACAGAATCGCCAGCCCGGACCGACGAGCTCTTGGGACTTTGGGCGGGACTGCTGGCACTCGTCTTTGCGACGGCCGGAGCGACGCCTCCTGCGAGCACGACGGCTGCCAAAATCATCGTTGCGATACGCATCGAAGGAACTCCTCAGTGCGATAGCGAGCTCTGGGTCGGTTCGCTCTACAATATGCGTGCAACTAATTATAGTTAACCAAAGGTAAACAATGATCAAGATCGATCTTCGCGGCCAATGACACCCGATGTCCGAGAAGGCCGATCAGTGCCTGCTTTGGTTCACGGGGCCGTGCCGTCGCGCCTGCCCGAACGCCGGGGAGGCGCCACTGCCTAAGCCACGAAAATGGCGCCGCAGAAAGTGACATTAGTGGGCTTGATGCAGGTTCGTACGCCGCCGCTCTTTAAGAACGGGCGCGGTTGGATTAGCTGAGCGCAAGCGACTTAGCTCCAAGGGATCAGACAATGTCCACATATGCCGATCGCCTCGCCGCACTTCGGGTCCAGCTGAAGGCCGAAAAGCTCGACGGCTTCGTCGTCCCGCTCACCGACGAGCATATGAGCGAATATGTCGGAAGCTATGCCCAGCGCCTCGCCTGGCTGACTGGCTTCCAGGGCTCCGCCGGATCCGCTGTCGTGCTTCCCGAGCAGGCCGCAATCTTCGTCGACGGCCGCTACACCCTCCAGGTCAGGCAGCAGGTCTCGCCGACCGAGTGGAGCTATCAATCGGTGCCGGAAACGAGCACGACCCAATGGCTCGAGGAGCATGCGCCGGAGGGCGCGCGCATCGGCTACGATCCGTGGCTGCACACCCGCGACTGGGTGAAGAAGGCAAAGGAAGCGCTCGCCACCCGCGGGGCCGAGCTGGTGCCGGTCGAGCGAAACCCGATCGACGAGATCTGGACGGACCGCCCTGAAGCGTCGAAGGCCCATCTCGTCGTCCAGTCGGACCAATTTGCCGGCAAGTCCGCAGCCGAGAAGCGGACCGAGATCGGCGACTGGCTGGTCAAGAATCACGCCGACGCAGCGGTGCTCTCAGCGCTCGATTCAATCGCTTGGGCGTTCAACATCCGCGGGCAGGACGTTACGCATACGCCCGTCGCGCTCGCTTATGCATTGGTCCATGCCGACGGCACCTCGGACCTGTTCGTCGCCTCGGAGAAGATCGGGCCCGAGGTGCGCCAGCACCTCGGCAATGGCGTTCGGTTGCACGAGCGGTTCGAGTTCGAGAATGCTTTATCCGAGCTCAAGGGGAAGACGGTCGTCGTCGATCCGGAGCGTGCTGTCGCAGCGATTTTCGAAGCGCTCGAGAAGGCGGGCGCCAAGGTGCTTCCGCTTCGCGACCCGACCATCCTTCCCAAGGCGCTCAAGAACCCGGCCGAGATCGCAGGTCAGAAAGCAGCCCAGACCCGCGACGGCGCCGCCATCGCGCGCTTCCTCCGCTGGATCGACGAGGAAGCGCCGAAGGGGGATGTCGACGAGCTCATCGCCTCCGACAAGCTCGAATCCTTGCGCCGCGAAAGCCCGGAGCTTCGAGACCTCTCGTTCGACAGCATTTCGGGCGCCGGCCCGAACGGTGCGATCGTCCACTACAAGTCGAGCGAGAAGACCAACCGCAAGCTCGAGAAGGGTCAGCTCTACCTGATCGATTCCGGCGGCCAGTATGTCGATGGAACAACCGACATCACCCGCACCGTCCCGATCGGCGAGCCGACCGAAGAGATGCGCGATCGCTTCACCCGCGTCCTCAAGGGCCACATTGCAATCGCGACCGTAGTTTTCCCGAAGGGCACTCGCGGGAGTCAACTCGACAGCTTCGCCCGGCGGCCGCTGTGGGAAGCGGGTCTCGATTATGCCCACGGCACCGGCCACGGAGTCGGCAGCTTCCTCGCGGTCCACGAAGGCCCGCAGCGTATCTCTCCCGTCGGCAGCAGCCAGAGCGGCGGCGACGAGCCGCTTCAGGCGGGAATGATCATCTCGAACGAGCCTGGCTATTACAAGACCGGCGAGTACGGCATCCGAATCGAGAATCTCGTCCTCGTCGTCCCGCGTGAAATCGAGGGTGCCGAAAAGGAGATGCTCGGCTTCGAGACGCTGACCTTCGCCCCGATCGACCGCCGGCTGATCGACGTTCAGATGCTCGATCCCGAGGAGTTGATCTGGCTCAATTGCTACCACGCGCACGTGCTTGCGAAGATCGGGCCGACGGTCTCGGGCAGCGATCTCGAATGGCTGAGGGCCGCGTGCGCGCCGATCGGGGACTAGCCGCCCATGCTTGTTTTTGCGCGATTGTTCTCCTAATGTTCTCCACCCGACTCGGAGGAGAACCAGCATGATCGGTTACGTGACGCTCGGTACGAACGACCGCGAGAAGTCGGCCAAATTCTACGATGCTCTTTGCGGCGAGCTGGGCGTCGGCAGGATGATGGAGAACGAGCAATTCATTGCTTGGGGCAAGCCGGACGGAGGCGCCGGGATCGGCTTGACCCGGCCGTTCGACGGCAATGCCGCAACGGTCGGCAATGGAGTGATGGTCGCGCTCGAAGCGAAGGACAAGGACCAGGTTCGGCGGCTCTACGACATTGCGCTCGCCAACGGCGGAAGCGATGAAGGAGCGCCCGGTGACCGCGGCGGCGGCTTCTACGCCGGCTATTTCCGCGATCCCGATGGCAACAAGCTCAACGCCTTCGTGATGGGCGCCGAGTGACGAAGGGAAAGTCGCTCTACGACTTCCCGATCCACCTCGGCATGGGTGCCAAGGCCGTCGCCGAGCCGCAGTTCACCGGAATCGACTGGTACGAGGGCTATGGCCAGCGACACAATGACGACCTCGACGAAGGCCGCATCGTCAGCCTGTTCCGATTCGAGGAGAGCTGGACGAGCTGGGAGATGCACCCCTCGGGCGAAGAAGTCGTCTGCTGCCTCCAGGGGCATATGACGCTCCATCAGGAACTCGCGGACGGCGGCAAGGAGAGGTACGAGCTCGGCCCCGGCGAATATGCGATCAACCCGCGCGGCGCATGGCATACCGCCGACGCGGATGAGCCGGTCGTCGCCCTCTTCATCACTGCCGGAAAAGGGACGACGCACCGGGCTCGATGACCTCTGCGATCAGGAAAAATCCCGATTGCCCCGTTACTTGTGCTAAGGTTCCATACGCACCGCATGAGCAGGAGGTTGGTGATGCTCACTGTGCAGCGCGTCCGCGAGAAGTTCGTGGTCGGGATGATCGCGATCCTTGTCGGCTTGGCAGTTTATACCGCCCTCGGGCTCGCCTGGTCTTTCAAGCTGGCCGTCGAGACTCCACAGCGACTCTGGAACCATCACTAGGGCAGCGCGAGCGAAGTTAATTGCTCGTTTAATTGCTTGCTATTAAAGCGAAATCGCGGAGGCGATTCGTGATCACCGGACTTGAGCTTGTCGTTGCCATCATCCTTCTTGGAGTAATCGTCTGGGTGGGCGATGCGGTCGCTGGCGGAATCGACAGCGCGCTCGGCGAGACCAAGCTGCGCGACCGCGACGATTAGCCTCCGTCCCGCTGGTCCTTCCCGTCGGCATCCATCTTCCTCGATTGAGCTTTGCGCCGCCGGAGGTTCTCCCGAAGCGCGGCGGCGAGCCGCTCTTCACGCTCCTTGTCTTTGCCAGTCATATGAGCCACATGGCCCCGGCGCTTCGGCCCGGCAACCCGGGTTGACGCGCGTGGGGGTCGCCGCCATAGGCGCGCCTCTCTCTGACAAAGTGCTGCCGTAGCTCAGTGGTAGAGCGCATCCTTGGTAAGGCTGAGGTCGTGAGTTCAATCCTCACCGGCAGCACCATTTTCGCCTGGAGCAATGGCGGGGGCATGGCGAAGCCGAAAATCCCGCGCTAGCGGGCCTCACATGCGTTTCTTCTCTGACAATGCAGCACCCGCGCATCGCAAGGTGCTGGAAGCCATCGCCTCCGCGAACCGGGTCGACACCGCCTATGACGGCGACGAATGGAGCCGGCGGCTGGACGGCGCCTTCTCGGAACTCTTCGGAACCGAGGCTCGCGCCTTCTGGGTGACGACGGGGACCGCAGCCAACTGCCTTGCGCTCGCCGCCCTATGTCCCCCTTACCGCGCCGTCCTTTGTCACCGCGATGCGCACATCGAAGTCGATGAGGCGGGAGGACCGGGCTTCTTCACCGGCGGCGCAAAGCTGATACTCCTTGACGGCAACGGTGCGAAAGTGACTCCCGGCGCACTCTCCGCCGCCTGCGAGGCCATTCGGAACGACGTCCACCAGGTCCAGCCTGCGGCAATCTCGATCACGAATGCCACCGAATATGGTCTCGTCTATCGCTCGGCGGAGGTCGCCGCGATCGGCGATTTCGCGAAGAGGCGCGGCCTTGCCCTGCACATGGACGGAGCGCGTCTCGCAAACGCTCTGGCCACCACGGGCGAGAGCATTGCCGACACGACATGGCGCGCAGGGGTCGATGCCCTCTCGTTCGGATTCGTCAAGAACGGCGGATTGAACGCCGAGGCGCTGATCCTCTTCAGGACCGAGCTCGCTGACGAGATTGCGGTGCGCCGTAAACGAGCAGGCCACCTGCTGTCGAAAGGCCGCTATCTGGCCGTTCAGCTGCTCGCGATGCTCGAAGACGGGCTGTGGCTCGAAAACGCCCGCTCCGCCAACGCCGCCGCCCAGTTGCTCGCCACCGCTGCACCAGAGCGGCTCGTCTACCCAGTCGAAGCGAATGAGGTCTTCCTCAACGTGAGCACCGAAGAAGCGCAGCGCCTGCGTGCCGCCGGGTTCGACTTCTACGACTGGGGCCCGGGCGAAATCCGTCTTGTCACGAGCTGGGACCAGCAGGGCGCGTCACTCGATAAGCTGGCCGCAGCGATAGCGGCGCTTTGAGCAGCTGCATAAGCCTCGCTTATTGTTTCGACTGATCCTTTCATTGGCCGCGCTCAGCGAAGATTGCGTACGCAGTCATGGTGAAGCCCAGGCACGAGTTCGGGAATGAGGAATTGCGCGGCGAGCCCGGTTCCAACGCGAGCGTCATAATCCCGTTCATCGTCTTCACGGCGATCTGGGGTTCGACCTGGATCGTCATCCGCGGGCAGCTCGGCGCGGTCCCGCCGCAATGGTCGGTCGCCTACCGTTTCGTGATTGCGGCAGTCGCGATGGCGGTAGTGGCGGCGTGGAAGGGCGAAACGCTGAACCTCGGCCGCAAGGGCCTCACCGCCGCGCTCTTCTTAGGAGCGATGCAGTTCTGCGTGAACTTCGACGCCGTCTACCTTGCCGAGCGGCACATCACGTCGGGAGTGGTCGCGACCGTGTTTGCGTTGCTGATCATCCCGTCCAGCTTTCTCGCCTGGTTATGGCTGGGCCAGCGGCCCACCGCCCGTTTCGTCTGGAGTTCCCTTGTCGCAATCGCCGGAGTCATGCTCCTGTTCGCTCACGAGCTGCAGAGTCATTCGGCGAGCGCTCGGCAGGTCTTCACTGGAATTGCGATCACGTTCGTGGGGATGCTCGGCGCATCCACCGCCAACGTCGCCCAGGCGCGGCCGGAAATGCGCCGCTTCCCGCTCTTCGCTCTGCTCGCCTGGTCGATGGCTGCCGGCGCAGTCATCGACGCGATCATCGCGGCAGTAATGACGGGGCCTCCAGCGTTCGATGCCAGACCCGCCTATTGGGCCGGCCTCATCTATCTCGCGCTCCTCGCGTCGGTCCTGAACTTCAGCCTCTACTATCCGGTGATCCGCAAGATCGGTCCTGCAAAGACCGCTTATTCAAGCGTCGTGGTGCCGATCATCGCGATGGGTTTTTCGACCTGGCTCGAAGATTATCGCTGGACGCCGCTCGCCATTGCAGGAGCAGTGCTTGCTCTCGGCGGAATGGCCGGGGCGCTAAGCGGCAAGCGAATAAGGCTGTCGGCTCCAGACGCAGCCTGAAGCGTTGGGGGCGAATGCCTTCCAATGTCATCCGGCGCTTCGCTTATTGTCCCGACAGCGGCCAGCTGTGGGTCGAATTCACGACTGGGCGCCGCTACGTTTATTCCGATGTTCCGCGCGAGGTCGCCGACACCTTTCGCTCAGCCTTCGCCAAGGGCGTCTATTTCAACACTCGGATCCGTGACCGCTACTCTTATCGCGAGGTGAATCACGAAGGTCAGCGCCAGCAGGAAACCCATTCTTAAGCCCGCGGCGCGACAATCGCCGAATGATCCCGATGAAGACGAGCAGCGTGTTCAAGAGCCGCTGGATGGCCCTGTTGTGGGCCGCCGGGATCATCTGGTTCGCCTATGATTTCGCGGGATCGCAGCCACAGCCGGCCAACGCCTCCGACAATGCCGAGCAGGCGACGGACGCGACGGGGACTGCGGTTACGCCCGCCGACGAGAACAGGTTCGCCCAAGAGCTGAACAGCTTCTAAGCAGCGCTTCCCCAGTCGACACGCTCAATGTGCCAGTGCCTTTGCGGCTCGGTCGAACCCGGGACGTCGTTCACTCGGCGCAAGGTGAACTTGCCAGAGCGCTGAAATGCAGCGCCCTTGGAGTCCTTGCCGTAGAGCAGGATCGGGACCGTGATGTAGCTCGAGCCCGCAGCGCCCTCCATGTCGGTCGGCTTGCCGATCTGGAGATGTGCTTCGCCATCCTTCTTGAGCTCGCCAGTCAGCTTCTTCGCCGCGTCTTCATTCCCCCACAGCCTTTCGGAATCCGTCCACTTCTTCTGCTCGATCAGCGCCCCGTACTGCTGGACCACCTGGCCAGCCGCTTCGGGACTCTTGGGGTCAATCGGGCCCTTCGGCTCCTCGAGCGGCGTCCGCTCGTCCGGAAGCGCTCCCTTGGTGCCGGGCTCGGGGGCAGGCGCTGGCGCTTCATTGTTCGTGACTGCAGGCGGTGCGCTTGGCTCGGGAAGCAGTGGAGCGCCTTCATTTTTGGCAGGCTCCTGCGGCTGGCGCTGCGGTCCGCAGCAGGCGAGCGCGGTCGCGGCGCCGAGCCCGAGCAAATGGTGGACTTTCATGGACTTGCCTCTTTGCTGGAACCGGTCCGGTCAATTTTCGTTCGTTTCGCCAACATAACAGGGAAATACAGGGAGAGTTTCCATGGCCGACAACGATCGCGACGACGTTGAGCGCGAACATACGACCGTGGTCGAGACCGGTGGCGGCGGTGGTGGCGGCGGCGTTCTCGCCGTCGTTCTGCTGATCATCATCGTGCTCGTGCTGCTGTTCATCTTCCGCGGCCAGCTCGGCCTCGGCGGCAAGACGACGAACATCAACGTGCCGAACAGCATCGACGTGAACGTCAATCACGGCTGAGCGACCTATTCGCCCGGGCGGGTAGCGAGTCCCCGCCCGGACGCGGGCGCGGCTTCGAAGAGGAGCCGCGCCCGTTTGTTTTTGTGCGCGCGACGCATTAACCGGCGCGCATGACCGGTTACATGACGGGTTTCGGGGGCCATTTCGAAAGCGAAGCGGTCGAGGGCGCGCTCCCCAAGGGGCGCAATGCGCCGCAGCGGCCGCCGTTTGGATTATATGCCGAACAGCTGTCCGGCACCGCGTTCACGATGTCTCGCGGCGAAAACCGCAGAAGCTGGTTGTACCGGATGCGTCCTACCGCCGACCATCGTCCGTTTACGCGCTACGGCGGTGCGGTGCTTTTCGCGCCGGGGACGGTCGACGAGCCACTGGCGCCCAACCGCCTGAGGTGGGATCCGCCGCGAGACCTTCCCGATGGCAAGGACTTCGTCGACGGAATGGCGACGATGCTCGCAAACCGCGACCCGGCGGACCTCGAGGGAGTCGCAATCCACCTCTACCGGGCGACGAGAAGCATGGAGCGACGGGTGTTCGTCGATTCCGACGGCGAGATGCTCATCATCCCCCAGCAGGGAGAGATTCGCGTTGTCACGGAGCTCGGGCTCCTTGAACTGAAGCCCGGTTGGGTGGGCCTCGTCCCGCGAGGCGTGAAGATCCGAGTCGAAGTAGATGGAGACGCTCGAGGCTATGTCGCCGAAAATCACGGAGCGCTGTTCCGCCTCCCTGATCTGGGGCCAATCGGGAGCAACGGCCTTGCCAACCCACGAGATTTCGAAACGCCCGTCGCCTGGTTCGAAGACAAGGACGAACCGACGGAGGTCGTTCAGAAGTCGCTCGGCTCATTGTGGACCACGACGCTCGATCATTCGCCGCTCGACGTCGTCGCCTGGCACGGCAATTACGCGCCCTACCGTTACGACCTGTCGCGCTTCAACACGATCAACACGGTCAGCTTCGATCATCCGGACCCGTCGATCTTCACGGTGCTGACTAGCCCGAGCAACGTTCCCGGGCGGGCCAATGCCGATTTCGTGATCTTCCCGCCACGGTGGATGGTCGCGGAGGACACATTCCGTCCGCCCTGGTTCCACCGCAACGTGATGAGCGAGGCGATGGGCCTGGTTCACGGCGCCTACGATGCCAAGGCGGAAGGCTTTCAGCCGGGCGGGCTTTCGCTCCACAATCTGATGAGCGGCCATGGCCCAGACGTCGAAAGCTGGCGCAAGGCGAGCGAGGCGGAGCTGAAGCCGCACAAGATCGAAGGGACGATGGCCTTCATGGTCGAGACCTGCTGGCCTTACCGACCGACGGCGTGGGCTCTGGAGCATGCCCAGCACGATTATGATTCGGCCTGGGCGGGCTTTCCCAAGGCGAAGCTTCCGTGAGCAGGGACGAGACCAACGACCCCGCGCTGACCTCCTGGGTCGACAATGCGCAAGGCAGCGATTTTCCGATCCAGAATCTGCCGCTCGGAATCTTCTCCGTCGGCGAGCGCCGGCGCCACGCCGGAGTGGCGATCGGCGATTACGTCCTCGACCTGAACGGGATCGCCGACCTTCTCGACGAGGAATGGCGTGGAGACCTTTCGCAGCCGGTCCTCAACGCCTGGCTAGCGCGCGGCCCAGTTGCCCAGAACGATCTAAGGCGCCGCCTTATCGAACTCCTTTCGGACGACCGCTACCGGGACGATGTCGAAGCCGAGTTGATCGGTCAGACCGAGGTCCGGATGCACCTTCCCTGCGTCGTCGGCGACTACACCGATTTCTATGTCGGGATCCATCACGCAACCAACGTCGGCAAGCTGTTTCGGCCCGACAATCCGCTGCTTCCCAACTACAAATATGTGCCGATCGGCTATCACGGCCGCGCAAGCTCCGTCCGAGTCTCAGGGGAGCCGGTGATCAGGCCCGCCGGGCAACGCAAAGCGCCGGATTCCGACCTACCCGAATATGGCCCTGCGCGCAGGCTGGACTATGAGCTCGAGCTTGGCATCTGGATCGGCCAGGGCAACGAGCTGGGCTCGCCGATTCCGATCGGCGAGGCTGCCGATCATATCGCAGGATACTGCCTTCTGAACGACTGGTCCGCGCGCGACGTCCAGGCGTGGGAGTACCAGCCTCTCGGTCCATTCCTCGCCAAGAACTTCCTGACCAGCGTCAGCCCGTGGGTCGTCAGCCCGCAAGCGCTCGCGCCGTTCCGGAAACCCATGCCGCCGCGGCCGGCGGGCGATCCGCCGCCCTTGCCGTATCTCGATGACTCGGCGGACCGCGCGAGCGGCGGCCTCGCGATCCAGCTGGAGGTCATTCTCACGACCGAAGCGATGCGTCGCCAGGGGATGGCGCCGCACATTCTTTCGCGCGGCTCGGCGGATTCGGCCATGTACTGGAGCGCCGCCCAGATCATTGCCCACCACGCATCGAACGGCTGCAACCTCCAGCCCGGCGACCTCATCGGCACGGGCACGTTGTCGACGGACAGTGCCGGCGGCCTCGGGTCGCTGCTCGAGATCAGCAGGGGCGGCACGCAGCCTGTGGAGCTCGCGACCGGCGAAACACGCAGCTTCCTCGAGGACGGCGACGAGATCACGCTGCGCGCCTGGTGCGAGGCCGATGGTGCGGTCCGGATCGGCTTTGGAGAATGCGTCGGGCGGGTCGTCGCGGCAGGCTAGAGCAGGACGCACGTCGTTTCCGGGAAAGGCCGAGGCGCGGATCCACCCGCCGATTGCCCGGGCTCCGACGATACAAATGTTCATCCGCGGCGGCATCGGCTAGAAAAACGCTCACGGGCAAGGGGGACCTCATGCTGTTTCGCCAGCTTTTCGAGCCGCAGTCGTCCACCTACACCTACCTGATCGGCTGCGAGGCAAGCGGCGGGGCGGCGCTGATCGACCCGGTTATCGAGACTGTGGAGCGCGACGTTCAACTGCTCGACGAGCTTGGGCTCACACTGCGCTTGACGATCGAAACGCACATTCATGCCGATCATGTGACGGGCGCTTCGAGGCTGCGCGAGCGGACTGGCTGCAAATGCGCCGTTCCCGAGAGGAGCGAGGCCGAACATGCCGACGTGGCCGTGAGGGAAGGCGAGCCGCTCCTAATCGGACGCCTTGAGATTCAGCCGATCTACACGCCGGGGCATACCGACGACCATCACTGCTACTTCATCGATGGCGAGGGCGTCGGGCGAGTGTTCACGGGCGATGCGCTGCTGATCGACGGCTGCGGCCGGACCGATTTCCAGAACGGAGATGCGGCGACGCTTTACCGCTCAATCCACGAAAAGATCTTCAGCTTGCCTTCCGACACGCTCGTCTATCCCGGCCATGATTACCAACAGCGGCACGTGAGCAGCATCGCTCAGGAACAAGAGCGCAACCCGCGGCTCGGCGGGGGCAAGAGCCTCGATGACTTCGTCGCCATCATGGCAGGCCTCAACCTGCCGCGCCCGAAGAAGATCGACGTCGCGGTCCCTGCGAACCGTTCATGCGGGAAGCTACATTAATTCGAATAGAGGTGGGGCCGCTTGTGTGACTCGAACACGCGACGCCCCCATCATTACGAAGGCAAGGAAAGAATTCTCTAAAACCTATTCTTCGTCAGTAGTTTATGTTCGAAATCTCGGCCAAAGACGCGACAACCCAAACACTCCCCAAAGCGGCGGCGAGGCGGCGCGCGCAACACCGAGGGCGACGCGCGTTCCTGCCATTAGCGCGCGAATTGATTGTTCATCCGCGTGGCAGCCCGGTTCAGGAATTGGCCTGATAGTTGAACGTTGGCGCGCGCCTTAGTGAATTACCGCGTGAACGCCATTCTGGACTCTGCGACCACACGCCTACCGCTTTGGGCCGTCGGATTAATCCTTGTTGCGCTGTTCATCGGCGCTTGCGCGGTGGGCCAGCTCGGCGGGCGTCGGAGGGACCTCTCGGGGACAGGAAAGAAGAAGGCCGAACGGGCCTCGGAAGGCTACATCGTCACCGCGATCTTCGCGCTTCTGGGGTTCATGCTAGCCACGACCTTCTCAATGGCGCTTTCAAGATTCGATACGCGCAGACTGGTACTCGCCACGGAGGTGGACGCCATCGGAACAGCATATATGCGGGCAAGCCTCCTGGATGAACCGCATGCGACGATAATTCGCGGGACCCTCCGCAAATATGCGCATTGCAGGATCGCTTCGCAGAATTGGTCAGCTGAACAGTTCGAGGACCAGGTTCGTGTGTGCCAAAAAGTCGGCAAGGAACTCTGGTCACAGACACGGGATGCTGTCGAGCCGTATCGCACTACCGCACTGGCTTCGTACACTATCGCTGCTACCAATGACGTCTTGAACGCTGCCGTTCGCAGGGAAATTGCCGGACGGGCCGTTATTCCGGCTCGAGTGATCACCGTGCTGCTCATCTGTACCATAGCGGCGGCCATGGCGCTGGGCTGGGTTCAGGCGGGACGAAAGGTCCGGCTGGGCGGAAGCACCGCTCTGCTCCTCACGTTATATGCCGTTTGCTTCGTGCTCATCCTTGACATCGATCGTTCGCGCACCGGCTCGGTGGCAGTGTCGCAGAAGCCCATGCAGGCCCTCGCTAGCGAATTGGATCACGACGCGCCCTAACTCCATGCCCTTCTTCCCACGGTGAGGCTGGCAATCTGCTTTGCAGCTTTACGCCTTCGTCTCCGTTATCCGAGGCATCGGAGCTAATCTCTGAAGTCGGCTGTATCGCCGGTTGCGCCACAGCCGGTGTGCAAGCGGTCAGGTAACCGACCACGAATGCGCCTACGAGTTTCCCAGCCGAACGTGCGGACGACAATTCAGACGTCGCCTT
>DASQYQ010000202.1:0-4839 GCA_035639115.1 Sphingomicrobium sp.
CGAAAGCAAACGTTCCGCCACTTCCGTCGTCACGTCGTCGACAGGCACGTCCTTGGGAATGGACGCTCGTTTGTCACCTCGCTCGACGTAGGGACCGAACCGGCCGGTCTTGAGCAAGATTCCGTCGCCAAGCTCCTGCGGACCGTCGCTCTGCGCCTGGTCGCCGCCCTGCCCGAACTTTTGGGTGTATTTGCAGTCCGGATAGTTCGAGCAGGCCACGAACGCGCCGAACTTGCCGCCCCGCAGTGACAGCCGACCCACGCCGCATTGCGGACATAGCCGCGGATCGGTTCCGTCTGAGCGCGGCGGATAGAGCCACGGCTCCAGGAACTCATCGATCGCCTGGGTGATCTCGCTCGGCTTCTGGTCCATGACCTCGCCGGCCTTGGGCTTGAAGTCGCGCCAGAAGTCGTCGAGCAATTTTTGCCAGTCGAGCCGTCCGCCGGAGACATCGTCCAGCTCCTCTTCCAGCTCCGCCGTATAATCGTAGCTGACATAGCGCTCGAAAAAGCGCTCGAGGAAGGCGGTCACAAGGCGCCCGCTCTCCTCCGGAACGAACCGTCCCTTCTCGACGCGGACATATTCGCGGTCCTTCAGAGTCTGAAGGGTCGCCGCATAGGTCGAGGGCCTACCGATCCCCAACTCCTCCAACCGCTTCACCAGGCTCGCTTCGGAATAGCGTGGCGGCGGCTGGGTGAAGTGCTGGGTGGAGTCGACGCCCGTCTTCAGTGGAGAATCACCCTCGCGGAGCGCCGGCATGCGGGCTCCCTCCTCGTCGTCCGCCTTCTCGTCGAGCCCTTCTTCGTAGAGCGCGAGATAGCCGGGGAAGAGCACAACCTGTCCGGTAGCTCGGAGCACGACACGGCCCGCGCCATCGCCCAGCTCAACAGTCGTCCGCTCAAGCCGCGCGGACGCCATCTGGCTCGCGAGCGCGCGGTTGTAGACTAGCTCGTAAAGGCGGGAATGATCGCCCGATGACGCTCGCGAGCGGTCGAAGTCCGTCGGCCGGATCGCTTCGTGAGCTTCCTGTGCGTTCTTGATCTTGCTCTGATACTGGCGCGGCCGGTCCGGGACAAAGCCCGCGTCGTAGCGCGTAGTGATCGCCCGGCGAGCGGCGCTGATCGCCTCCGGCGCCATGTCGACGCCGTCGGTCCGCATGTAGGTGATCAGTCCGTCTTCGTAGAGCGACTGGGCGACTCGCATCGTGTGGCTCGCAGAGAAGCCGAGCTTGCGCGCGGCTTCCTGCTGCAGCGTCGACGTGGTGAATGGCGGCGGCGGGTTCCTGGCGAACGGCTTCGTCTCAACCGATGAGACCGTGAAGCGGCCGGCTTCGACGGCGGCCTTTGCGGCATCCGCGTCGCCGCGGCTGCCGATCGTCAGGCGCTCGATCTTGCGACCCTCCAACTGGACAAGGCGGGCCGTGAACCGCTGGCCATCCTTCTCGAAATTGGCGCTGACCTGCCAATATTCGTGCGGCTTGAAAACCTCGATCTCGCGCTCGCGGTCGACGATCAGCCGCAGCGCGACCGATTGCACGCGGCCCGCCGACTTCGCGCCCGGAAGCTTGCGCCAAAGTATCGGCGAAAGCGTGAAACCGACGAGATAGTCGAGCGCGCGCCGCGCCTTGTAGGCGTCGATCAGATCCTCATCGAGCCCACGCGGCTTTTTCATCGCCTCGGTTACGGCCGCATTGGTGATCGCGTTGAAGGTCACACGCTGAACCTCGGCCGGAAGCGCCTTCTTCTGCCGCAGCACCTCCTGTACATGCCAGCTGATGGCCTCGCCTTCGCGATCGGGGTCGGTGGCCAGAATTAAGATATCCGCCTTCTTCGCCTCGTCGGCGATGGCGCGAAGCTGCTTCGACCGGTCGGGCGAGACCTGCCATTGCATGTCGAAGCCATGCTCGGGATCGACGGATCCGTCCTTGGGGGGAAGATCGCGCACGTGCCCGAACGAAGCGAGCACGCGGTGCCCGCCTCCCAGATATTTCTCGATTGTCTTCGCCTTTGCCGGCGATTCGACCACGACCAATTTCAAATTGAGACTTTCCTATACGTACGTACGCGCGATGGTGGGGATCGCGCTTGATGTTCGTCAAGCAGTGCGGAGGCTGAGCTTATGGCCGACATTCGATCGAGACGACCGGCGAGATCCAGCTCGAGCAGCGTAACTGCACGGCGCCCACAGCCTCATCTCGACTGCGCAACCTAGGCGTCTCGCCGCCGCCGCACCGAGCGAGGCCAGACATGCAGCAAGCGCCGCGGGAGTGCCGAAACGCTGATCAGCCGCCGGAAAGCGACCGGGCCAATCCCGCGCGTTCTCAACAGCCTCAAGCGGTCGGAGAGGTCTTCGATCCTACTCGTGGCTCGGTTCCCTTCATGATTCGAAGGATGTTCTCGCGGTGCTTCCAGAGGATGAGCAACGCGAAGCCGAGCAGCAGTGGGAAGTATGACGGATGAAGGGCGAAGGCGAGGATCGGCGCGGTGCCGGCCGCAGTCATGCCGGCAAGCGACGAGATTCGGAGCGTCGCGAGAAGGAATAGCCAGACGGCGGCGTAGACCAGAGCGGCAGGCCAGAGCTGGAGTCCGATAAGGACGCCAAGGAGAGTCGCAACTCCCTTGCCTCCCCGAAAGCCGAGCCAAACTGGATAGAGGTGTCCGATCATGGCTCCAGCTGCAGCGTACATTGCCATGATGTCCCCGAAGAGCCGTTGGGCGAGCAGGATCGCCGCCGTCGCCTTGAGGCAATCGAGGATCAAAGTCAGGGCGGCGAGCCATTTGCTCCCGGTACGAAGCACGTTGGTCGCTCCGATATTGCCCGACCCGATCTTGCGCACGTCGCCCTTGCCGGCGAGGCGAGTCAGGATCAGCCCGAACGGGATCGAGCCGAGTAGGTACCCGATCGCCAGGGCAGAGAGCATTTCGCGGGACATGGCGCGGTGAGTAGCAAAGCCGTCTGCCAGCGCAACTTGCGGGCGCGCCCGCTCCGCGCCACACAGCCGGCGTGGACCCCAAAGCGCCAATCCTTTTTTTCGACTCCGGCGTTGGCGGGCTGTCGGTGCTTGAGCCGACGTTGAAGCTCCTGCCCAACGCGCCGATCGTCTATGCGGCGGACAGCGCGGGCTTCCCCTACGGGAAGCGTAGCGAGGCCGAGATCGCGAGCCGGGTTCCCGCCCTGCTCGGCCGCCTCGTCGAACGCTTCCATCCTCGACTGGCGGTCATCGCCTGCAACACCGCCTCGACGATCGCGCTCGACCATGTCCGGTCGGCGCTCAGCCTGCCGGTGGTGGGCACGGTGCCTGCGATCAAGCCTGCTGCCGAGATGTCGAAATCGCGCGTAATCGGAGTGCTCGGTACGGAAGCCACCGTCCGCCAGCCTTATGTCGACGACCTCGCTTCAAGATTTGCCGCCGACTGCACGATAATCCGCCATGGCTCGCCGGAGCTGGTGGAACTGGCCGAAGCCAAGCTAGCCGGCGACGAGATCGGAGTGAACGCAGTTCGCGCCGCGACCCAGCCCATGTTCGACGCCCCCCGAGGTAATCGCATCGACACTGTCGTACTCGCCTGTACCCATTTCCCACTGCTGGAAGCCGAGCTGCACGAGGCGTTTCCCGAGGTTAGCTATGTCGACGGCGGACCGGGCATCGCCCGGCGCATCGCCTATCTCACGAAGGGACAGCCGTGGCCCTCCGAAACCTCCGAAGGGCTTCTCCTCTTCACCGGCGCACCCACTCGCCGGCCTCTCGAGAGTGCCCTTGCGAAGCTTGGCATTGGTCAAATCCTATCGTTGTGAGCTGTTGCGAGTCGTTCGCAATGGCATTCGGCAGGGTCGAGCGGTAAGTGCCCGACGCAGCAGGGGTTAAGTGAAATCCCGTAGGGGGTATCAGGCAGGCCTCGGGTAAGCTCTAAAGACGATGGACTACGACAGCATCTTCAAATCCGCGATAGGTCGCCTCCATAGCGAGGGCCGCTATCGCGTGTTCATCGACATCCTGCGCACCAAGGGCAGCTTCCCGAACGCACACTGCTTCGGCGGCAACGGCCCGAAGCCGATCACTGTGTGGTGCTCGAACGATTATCTCGGGATGGGCCAGCATCGGTCCGTCGTCGAGGCGATGGAAAAAGCGCTTCACGAGGTGGGCGCCGGTTCCGGCGGAACCCGCAACATCAGCGGCAACACCCATTATCATACCGAGCTTGAGGCCGAGCTTGCCGACCTTCACGCCAAGCAGGGCGCCCTGCTTTTCACCTCCGGATATGTATCGAACGAGGCCGCGCTTTCGACGCTCGGGAAGCTCCTGCCCGGCTGCGTTATCTTCTCGGACGAGCTCAACCACGCCTCGATGATCGCGGGGATCAAGAACAGCAGCTGCGAAAAGCGAGTGTTCCGCCACAACGACCTCGATCATCTCGAGGAACTGCTCGCGGCCGCTGATCCGGACACGCCGAAGCTGATCGCATTCGAGAGCGTCTATTCGATGGACGCGGACATCGCTCCTATTTCGGCGATCTGCGACCTCGCCGACAAATATAATGCCCTGACTTATTTGGACGAAGTCCATGCAGTCGGCATGTATGGCGATCGCGGCGGCGGAATTTCCGAGCGTGAGGCAGTGGCCGAGAGGCTGACGATCATCGAGGGCACTTTAGGAAAGGCCTTCGGCGTGATGGGCGGCTATATCGCTGCCGACAAGACCATCATCGATTGCATCCGCAGCTACGCGCCCGGATTCATCTTCACGACGAGTTTGTCGCCGGTCCTCGTCGCGGGGGCGCTCGCGAGCGTCCGCCACCTCAAGCAATCGCAGGAAGAGCGCCGAGCGCAGCAGGAATCGGC
>DASQYQ010000203.1:0-2558 GCA_035639115.1 Sphingomicrobium sp.
TCCAGGCGGAGCCGCCGCCCTGCTTCCAGTCGTCACCCTGCCAGGTCTCGTGGCCCGGTTCGCCTTCGCCGGGAATCGTGAAGGTCCGCCACAGTTCCTTGCCGCTGTTCGCATCGAGAGCTACCACGTAGCCGCGGACGCCGAACTCGCCACCGGAGCCGCCGACGACGACCTTGCCGTCGACGACCAGCGGCATCAGGGTGAGATACTGCCCTTTCTTGTAGTCCTGGATCTTGGTGTCCCAGACCACCTTGCCGGTCTTGGCGTCGAGGGCGACAACATGATCGTCCGTGGTTGCGAGATAGAGCTTGTCTTCCCACAGCCCGACCCCACGGCTGGTCGGATGGAGCTGGAAGAGATCATCCGGAAGCTCGCGCTTGTAGCGCCAATATTCGTCGCCGGTCTTGGCATTCAGCGCGATCACCTGCCCCATCGGGGTTGCGACAAACATCACGCCATTATTGACGATCGGCGGCGCTTCGTGCCCCTCGACGACGCCTGTCGAGAACGTCCATACCGGTGTCAGGTTCTTGACGTTGGAGGCATTGATCTGGTCGAGCGGGCTGAAACCCTGGCCGTCATAGGTCCGCCGATAAAGCATCCAGTTACCGGGCTCAGGGTTTTCGAGCCGGGCTGACGTCACCGGACTGTAGTTTTCGATCGGGCCCGCAACAGCACCAGCCGTAGTCATGCAGGTGAACGCAACGAAGCTCGATAACAACCATTGTCTCCTGGTCATGGACGCAGTCTCCCTGTTTTTTGCTCTCTTCGCCTCCCGTTAGCGGACGGCGTTATCGCCAGTTGCGACAAAAGACGTCGTGGACATCATCCTGCCTGCTGAGCACCTACCTTTCCGACGAATGCGGTCGCGACAGTGAGCGCATCGTCAGTTATCGCCAGCGGAAGTGCGGCAAGCCGCCGCGGTGCCGGACCGAACACGACCTGCGCGCTTTCGCGCGGATTGAACTCGGAATTGTGGCAAGGGCATTTGAAGACGTTCTTGTCGATGGTCTGCGCCTTCACCCATTCCGAGACCGGACAGCCGGCGTGGGTGCAGATCGCCGAATAGGCGATGATGCCATCGGCCGAGCGAGACCTGGTGTCGTCATCGAGTTCACCGGGATCGAGCCTGATCAGCAGGATCTCGTTCAGAATAGACCCCTTGCGAATGACCGACGTTTTGGGATCCTTTGGCCAGGCATGTACGGGCGGCGCGCCGAGCTTCAGATCGGAAGGCTTGATGATCGCGCCCTTCTGGTCTCCCTCGGACCAAACGAGCAGATCGCCTTTTTTCGGGCGTTCATCGCTCCCCGCCGCATTCTCCTGCTCCTCAGCAAGCGATGTGCGGGCAGCCAGGCAGGTTCCCGTGGCAAGCGCCGTCAGAAGAAGCGAGCGTCGCGTTCGCTCGGAACAACTCATCGCTCACCAGCTCCCTTAGAGCCGATCCGGAAAGTTGTTGAGTCGGAGGAATCGGTTGTGATTCCTTGTGAGGCACCTGATTCTCTAGCGAGGTGCCAATGTGGAAGCCTGAACATCGCCGCACTGCCGATCGCCGTGGCTTGCGTTACCCGAGCGATCTGACGGATGCTGAGTGGGCGCTGGTGGGGTCGGCAATTCCGCCGGCCAAGCGCGGCGGCCGGCGGCGCGAAGTGAATGTCCGTGAGGTTCTGAACGCGATCTTCTACGTGCTCTCGACCGGTTGCCAATGGGCAGCGCTGCCGAAGGACTTGCCGCCAAAGAGCACAGCGCACGCTTATTTCATGCTTTGGGAGTGGGATGGCACGCTGGAGCGCATTCACCATGCGCTCTATGTGGCGACGCGGGAGCGCGAAGGCCGCGAGGCGAGCCCGACGGCCGCGATCATCGACAGTCAGAGCGCCAAGGCCGCTCAAAAGGGGGCTCCACGCTCGACCCGCAAGGCTATGATGCGGGCAAGAAGGTCACGGGCCGAAAGCGGCATATTCTCGTCGATACGCTCGGCCTCCTGCTGAATGTCGTCGTCCACTCCGCCGATGTACAGGATCGCGACGGCGCGCCGCTTGTCCTCGATCGACGCACGCGCCGCCTCTTTCCCTTCATCGAGCGCATCTTCGCTGATGCCGGCTACCAGGGAACCAAGGCCGCCGCGGCCATCGCCAAGACCGGCACCTGGACACTTGAGATCGTCAAGCGCAATGAGCTGCATCGTTTCGTCGTCCTGCCCAAGCGATGGATTGTCGAGAGAACCCTCGCTTGGATCAGCCGCAACCGACGGCTCTCCCGCGATTTCGAGCGTTATGCGCGAACCGTGGCGGCCTTCATCCGTCTCGCCATGGTCCGCCTCATGCTCCGACGCTTGACCAGGCCAGCTCATTGTTCCTGAATCCCAACTTCCTGGATCGGCTCTTAGGGGATGACCTGTCGCTAGCACATGACGCAAATGACCGCCGTGGCCAAAATCGCCGACCCGATTCAACCCTTCGACCGCCGCACGAGCCGGTCCATCTGCGACGCTGTGGGCGAGCGGCTGCAACGGAGCCTGCAGCCCAATTCGCTCGACCCTTCCCCGCATCTCCAGC
>DASQYQ010000204.1:0-13405 GCA_035639115.1 Sphingomicrobium sp.
GCGTCGACCAGCAGGAACGAAGACCGCATGCGAGCGCAAGGTGACGATAGTCCTCCCATAAGGGGTCGGTGGCGATGTCGGCGACGTGCACCGGCCGACCGAGATAGGCGGCGGTCCCGCACGAACCGGAGCGCGGGCCGATGGCGCAGCCGTCGATCGCCTTACGATAGGATCGCGGCAGATTCGGCGCTGCTCCGTGGGACAAGCGGGTGCCGTCGGAGCTCAGCAACAGGATCGACGTAAGCAAGGCCGACTCAGCCATTTCCTCGACGGCAAGCAGGTAGCGGTCGAGAATTTCCTCGAGGCTATCCCCGCGCTCGAATTCGGAGGCAACCTCATCATGGCGAGCGTGCAGCGACTGCTGCAAGCCGGCTGCAAAAGGCATGCACCTCTCCCAAAGCTCTGCCCAGGCCGCGTTTCGGCACCGCTGACTTTAGTGAAGTCGGCGAAACGATTCTAGTTCCCTCGGTTAACGAGAATTCTCCCTAGGCTCTTCTTAAGGGTTTCGCCCGAGCTCGTAATTCTGGTTTCTTCGCAATTGCTTAATCTGAATCAACCCGGACACGCCCGGCCTATTCCTCGGTCCGGATCAGGACTGCTTCGCCGATCAGAAGGAACAGCAGGAAGGGCGCCCAGGCTGCGATTGCGGGCGGGTAGGCGCCGGCGTTCCCCATCGCCAGGCTGAAATTATCGGCGACGAAATATGCGAAGCCCAGCGCCATCCCGAGTGCGGCGCGCACCAGCACTTGTCCCGAGCGCGCAAGGCCGAAGGCGGCGACTGCGGCGAGCAGCGGCATCAGCAGGATCGAGAGCGGCTGCGACAGCTTGTGCGCGAGGCCGGCGCGCGCCTCGTCCGTCGGCCGGCCCGCTGCCTGCAGTTCGGCTACGCGCTCCTTCAGCGTCCAATAATCGAGCTCCATCGGGTCGACCTTGGCGATGGTGAACTGGTCGGGGGTGGCCCCGGCAAGCGCTTTGAACTCGGCGACTTTCCGAACCACGTTCATGCTTGCGTCGTAGATCTGCACATTCTGGAGAAGCCAGTCGCCGCCATTGGGGTCGGGCGTTGCCCGTTCGGCATTGATCACGCGCTGGAGGACTCCGCCGCTGCGGTCGTAGAGGCTGACCCTGTGCAGCGTCATTCGTGATCCTCGCCCCGACACGATGCCGGCTCGAACCAGGTCGTCCCCGACAAGAACCCAGACGTTGCTCAGCATCCCGGTCGCCGGCGGGATCGGCTTGTAATCATTGTCCGACCAGGCATCGACGTTGCGCGCGCTGTTGACGGCCACCCCTTCGTTGAAGGCGAAGAGTCCGACCGAGATGAGGATGCTGGCGACGATCAGCGGGGCGAGGATCTGGTGCGCGGAGAGGCCCGCCGCCTTCATCGCGACGACCTCGCTGTTCTGGTTGAGGCCGACGAAGGCGATCAGCGTTCCAAGCAGGACCGAGAAGGGCAGGAAGCGCGAGACCAGGATCGGGATCCGAAGCGCGACATAGTGCCACAGCGCGGAATCGCCGTTGCCGGGAACTGCAAGAATCTTCCCGGCTTCGCCGAGAAGGTCGAGAGTCATCAGCACGAGGATGAGGGAGAAGAGGACTGCAAGGCTGCGCGTCAGGAACAGCTTCACCATGTAGAAGGCGAGCCGGCGCGAGGGGAAGAACGAGAGGTTGATCACGCCTCGGCCTGCCTGCGGCTCGGGAACATCGAGCGCACGACGCGCGCGCCCTTTGCGAAGAAGCGTTCCAGAGCGCCGATCGGCTGGCCGCCCGGATGATGCGCAAGGACGTGATACATCCACAGGATCATCGAGGCGAAAAGAACCAGCGGCACCCACAAGGCAAGGATCGGATTGAGCTGGCCGTTGGCTCCGGCCTGCTGCCCGTATTGATTGACCTTGTGGTAGGCGACCACGATCAGGATCGCGAGGAAGATACCGAGCCCCGAAGTGCTTCGCTTGGGCGGCACCGCGAGAGACACCGCAAGCAGCGGAAGGATGAACATCATCAATACTTCGACGAGCCGGAAGTTGAGCCGGGCCTGCGCCTCGAGCCTCTGATGCTCACTCGTCGCTCCGCCGCCGTAGCCGATTCGGAACAATTCGTGGAGGTAAAGCTCGTCGGACTCGGTGCCGCCGCGATGGCGGAACTGGTTGATTGCAGGCAGGCTGACCGGCAGCGTGTAGGTCTCGAATGCGAGGGTTCGCGGGACCTTATATTTCGGGGACTGCTGGACGAGGCGGCCCTTGGTCAGTCGAAACGATATCTCGTCCGGATCGTCGGTGGAGTAGAAGCGTCCGCCTTCGGCCGTCGCCGCAACCGTCGTTCCCTTTCCGTCATCGGTCTCGACGAAGATCCCGTGAAGCTGCATGCCCTTGTGCTCGCTGCTTTCGATTCGGAGGGTGAGGCGCCGGCCCAGCTGGTTGAACTCGCCGACCTTGATCGCCGCTCCGAGCGCTCCGGAATTGAGGTCGAACCGAAGGCTTTCGTAGCGATACTCGCTATAGGGCTGGACGTAGCCGACGATCAGCAAGTTGATGATCGCGAGCGGCACCGTGTACGCATAAGGAATGCGGAGCAACCGTCCATATCCGACGCCGATCCCGCGCAGCGCGTCGAGCTCCGACGAAAGCGCGAGCTTCCTGAAGGCGAGCAGGATCCCGAGCATCAGTCCGATGGGAATTCCGAGCGAGAGATATTCCGGAAGCAGGTTGGCGAGCATCCGCCATACGACGCTGACCGGACCGCCCGCATCAACCACGTACTGGAAGAGCCTCAGCATCTTGTCGAGGACGAGCAGCATCGCAGCGAGGATCAGCGAGCCGATCAGCGGAACCGCGATCGATTTTGCGAGATAGGAGTCGATGAGGCGGAGGCGGGGCAGCATCGCGGCTTATTGAAGTCCTCGGAGCACCATCATTTGGCCGCAAAGGCAGCCGAGATTCCACAGCGGATGGATGCGCCCGGACTATTCGGGACATCCATCTGCTTCGAAGCCCTATAGCGGACCCGCCAGTTTATTCATGTTGAAAGTGTCGGCACCAACGGAGAGCGCGACAGGACAGCAGTGCCCTGCGCGTGACTGTGCATTGCTTCACCACAAGCGGCCGCGCATCGCCTTGTTGTCGAATCCGAAATCGACCGGCAATGTCGCTCAGCTGCCGCGAATCCGTGAATATTGCGATTCCCACCCCGACGTCTTCCATTACGAAGTCGAGCAGGCGAGCCAGATTGGCGAAGCGATGCGGATCATCGCACGGGTTCGGCCGAGCGTCTTGGCGATCAACGGCGGCGACGGAACGGTCCAGGCGACGTTGACCGAGCTGTACAACGGAGGCCATTTCCAGGGCGAGCCGCCGCCGGTCGCCGTTCTTCCAAGCGGCAAGACGAACCTCATCGCGCTCGATCTCGGTGCTCGCGGGGACGCGATTGCGACGCTCGAGCGGCTGATCGCGCTGGCGCGAAGCGACGAGCTGGCACGGTATACGGTTGCGCGCGAGCTGCTTGCGCTGCGCCGGCCGGGGGCCGAGGATCGGCCCGTCATCGGCATGTTCCTTGGCGGCGCCGGACTTGCCGACACGATGCTCTATTGCCGGCACAAGATCTATCCTTTGGGCTTGCCGAACAGCATCAGTCACGGGCTGACCTTCCTCGCCTATGTCACGCGATTGGCGCTCAAGCTGAAGGCGAGCTTCCTTCCGCCGCCCCCGACCCCGACCGAACTCGACATGCCGGCGCGCGACCGGATCTCAGGCAAGTTCGCGTTCCTGGCGGTGACGACGCTCGACAAGCTGTTGCTCTCGAACACGCTCGGCGGGGAAGGCCGCGGGCCTCTCAAGGTAGTTGCGATCGAGGAGAATGCCGGCACCGTCCTTCGCGCTCTCGCTGCCGGAATCACCGGCGGCTACAAGGGCAAGAAGATGCGCGGCATCCACTTCGAGGAAGTGGAGGAAATCACCATCCACGGCGACTGCTCCCACCTGATCCTCGACGGCGAGACGTTCCGGGCGGAGGCGGGGCGCCCGATCCACCTGATGCCCGCCCAGCCGCTGTCCTTCGTCAAGCTGGCCGCTTAAAGACCGTCGGCATGTCCGAGCTGCGCGACCTGGTCGCGGAGGAACTGAAGCTCCCCGCCGATCCGCGGGTGCGCGAAATTGCAGCGGCGATTGCCTCCAGGCATGGCGCTGCTGCCCAAGCTGTCCTGTTCTACGGCTCTTGCCTCAGGCAGGAGCAGCTCGACGGACTGATGCTCGACTTCTACCTGATCGTCTCGGATTATCGGGCGGCCTATCCCAAGCGGTGGCTCGCCGCCGCGAACCGGCTGATTCCGCCCAATGTCTTCTATTTCGAGCATGGCCGCCTTGCATCCAAATATGCGGTGCTGAGCGAAGCGGACTTCGCCCACGAATGCTCTCCGCAAGCATGGACGGTCTCTACTGCCGCGCGCTTTGCGCAGCCCGCGCGGCTGGTGTGGAGCGCGAGCGAGGCGGCGGCCCACCGGATCGTCGGCATCGTCAGCAATGCAGCGCCGACATTGCTTGGCTGGACCCTTCCGCTGGTCGACCGCCGCGACATACCGGCCCTGTGGAAGAAGGCGTTCCAGCAGACCTTCTCGGCCGAGCTTCGGGCGGAGCGGTTGGAGCGGTCCTCCGCGATCGTAGATTCAAGTCCGGAGCGTTACGAACAGTTCGGCCAGGCGGCGCTCGGCGAACTGGACACGCAGGCGAGCAGCCGACGGCGCGCTCTCCGCTGGTGGAAGGGCAAGCAGCGGCACGGAAAGCTCTATTCGGTCGCCCGGCTGGCGAAGGCGAGCCTGACCTTCACCAACGGTGCTCAGTATATCGCATGGAAGATCAACCGGCATGCCGGAACGGACATCCGGCTGAAGCCGTGGCAGCAGCGGCACCCGTTGCTCGCCGCAATCGTGCATTTGCCGAAGCTGATACGCTCGGGCGCCGTCCGTTAGGCTACCCCTTGGCCGCGGTCCTCGGCGGTTCGCCGGCGTTGCGGTTCAGTGCGGCGGCGACGGCTCCAGCGAGCGCGCCGACGGTGAACGGCTTGCGCAGGAGCTCGTGGCTGCGCAGGTCGTCGTTCTCGTGATCGCCGACATAGCCGGTGACGAAGAGCACCGCGAAATCGTGCGGCGACGTGCTCTTGAGGTGGCGGATGAGCTCGGGGCCGGTCATTTCGGGCATGATCACGTCGCTAATGACGAGGTCGAAATGTTCGGCGCGGAATAGCTCAATGGCCTCGGCGCCGCTGCCGCAAGCGACCGGCTCGTAATCCAGGTCCTCGAGCGCTCCGACGGTGGCGGTTCGGACTCGCGGATCATCCTCGACGAGAAGGATTCGGGCGCCGGCGACGTGCACGTTCGCATCCTCGCGACGCTGGACTGCCGGATGGACTCGCACCTCTGCGGCCTTTTCCGTCCTTGGCAGGTAGATCGAGACGGTGGTGCCCCGGCCGACCTGGCTTTCGATTCCAACTTCGCCGCCCGACTGATGCGCGAAACCGAAGATCTGGCTTAGGCCAAGGCCGGTGCCCTTGCCGACGGGCTTGGTCGTGAAGAAAGGCTCGAACGCGTGCTCGAGCACCTCCGGGGGCATTCCGCACCCGGTGTCGGTGACGCTGATCTTCACATAGTCGCCCGCCTGGACGTCGCCCACCTGATTCGCGGCAAGGTGCACATTCTCGGTCGAGATTCGCATCAGGCCTTCGCCTTCCATCGCGTCGCGCGCGTTCACCGCGAGGTTGACGATGGCATTCTCGAGCTGGTGGGCATCCACGTAGATCGGCCAGGCATCGGGCCTCGGGTCGACCTCGATCCGAATGCGTTCGCCCAAGGTGCGGTCGAGCAGGTCGGACATGCCTCCGATCAGCTCTGAAGAATCGACGCGCTCGGGCAGCAATGGCTCGGAGCGAGCGAAGGAGAGCAAGCGACGAGTCAGAGCGGCGGCGCGGGTCGCGCCTTCCATCGCATTGTTGAGGTGCATCATCACCTCGCGACGAGGACCGTTCAGCCGCCTTAGCGCGAGATCGATGCCGCCGACCACGACAGCGAGCATATTGTTGAAGTCGTGGGCGATTCCGCCGGTCAGCTGGCCGACGGCTTCCATCTTCTGGACTTGGCGGAGCTGGGCTTCGGCCGCCTCGCGCTCATGCGCCTCGGCCTTCAGCGCCTGGTTCGCTTCCCACAGCTCCTGGGTGCGCTCGCGAACCGCCAGCTCCAGCGCTCCGGCGCGGTCAGACTCGCTCTCGGCCTGCTTGCGGGCGAGCGCATTCTGGCGCAGCGCGGCGACCGAGACGACCGCAAGGAAGACGGCGCCGAGGCCGACGAGCACGCCAAGCCAGCTCAGATAATTGGTGAACTGGTCGGCCTGGTCGGAGAAGAACTGGCTCTGCGCGATTCGTCCGCGAAGCGCGTTGCGCTCGGCGTTGATGACCTCATTCAGCGCGTTGTCCAGGTCGCGTCCAGTCGGCTTGGTGGACGCAGCGTAGAAATAGCTGATCCCGGAATCCCCTTGCTTCTGAAGCGCCGCCCGCGCCGCGAGCGAAAGCTCTTGTCCGCGCTGGTCGTAGAGTTGCTGGACCAAGGCGACCCTCTGCTGCTGCTTCGGGTTGTTGCGCATGAGGTCCCGAAGCTGCTGGATCTGATAGCCCGCCAGCTGCCAGTCGCTGACGTAGATCTCGCCGTTCGGATGCACATGTTCGTCGAGCACGAAGCGGGCCAGCGCCGCCTCGGCTCCGGAGATATTGGCGCTCGCGTTGCGGACGATGAGCGCAACTTCATAGGAATGGCGCTCGGCAGCGAGTGCCTGCTCCCGCTGGTCGTTGGCGAATTTGACGAGGAAGACCATCCCGACGAGGATCAGCGCGGCGATAAAGCCCGCGGCCGCAGCACCCCCGCGCCGCCAGTCGAAGCGGACCTCGTCCTCTTCCCCGTCCCCGATCATATGTGCACTCTAAACGCGTTAACCTTTCCGGGAAAGTGAAAGGTTCCGTCTAAATTCCTCAACTTATACAGCCAGTTGCACGTCCTGCCGCAGCGAACATGCCGAGGATCTCACCGACTTGCTCCTCGCTGTGGAGAGCGCAGAGCGAGCAGCGCAGCAAGGTCATGTTCGCGGGGGTCGCCGGCGGGCGCGCGAGATTCACGTAAAGGCCCTCGTTGAGAAGGGCTTCCCACATCGCCGCCCCGGTCTCGAGATCGGGCATGATGACCGCGATGATCGCCGACTGCGGCTCCTCGGTCCCGAGGCGGAAGCCGAGCTGGCGAAGCCCCGCGTGGAGGCGCTTCGAATTTTCCCACAGATGCTCGCGCTTGTCGGCGCTGTTCATCAGCTTGCGGATCGAGGTGGCGGCGGTCGCGACCACGCTGGGCGGTAGCGAGGCAGTGAAGACGTAAGGGCGGCAAACCAGACGCAGAATCTCGAACTTCGGATGGTTCGAGACGCAGAAGCCGCCCACCGTGCCCACCGACTTCGAGAAGGTGCCGATGATGAAATCGACGTCATCGATCACGCCCGCCGCCTCCGCGACCCCCCGGCCGTGCTCGCCGATGAAGCCCATCGAATGGGCCTCGTCGACGAGGACCATCGCTCCTGCCGCCTTCGACACAGCGACCATTTGCTCCAGTGGAGCGACGTCGCCGAGCATTGAATAGACGCCCTCGAGGACGACCAGCTTCCCGGCCTCGGGCGGAAGCCGCTTGAGGCGCTTTTCGAGCGCTTCGACATCGTTGTGGCGGAATGGCACGATCTGCGCATTTCCAAGCGCGCAGCCGTCGTAGATCGACGCGTGGCTGTCGATGTCGAGGATGATGTAGTCATCCTTGCCGGCCATGGTCGAAATGACTCCGAGGTTTGCCTGGTAGCCAGTGGAGAAGACCATTGCATGGTCCATCGCGTAAAAGTCCTTCAGCGCCTGCTCGACGGCCTTGTGGCCGGCATAGGTGCCGTTGAGGACCCGGCTCCCGGTGGTGCCGGAGCCGAAATCGTCGAGCGCCTGCTTGCCGGCGGCGACGACGTCGAGATCGAAGGTCATCCCCATGTAATTGTAGGTACCAAGCAGGATCGTGCGCTTGCCGCTGCAGATTGCGACTGTCGGGCTTTCGACCTTCTCCATCACCAGGTTGAAGGGGTCCGTGACTCCGCTCTCGAGCAGGGACTCGCGCTGCCGGATCAGCGGATCGAATTTGGAGAAGAGGTCAGCCACGCGAATCCGTCAGCCGTACGAGGGCATCGACGAGCTGGCCGACCGTCTCGATCTCCGCCTGCATGTTCATGGTGATGATGACGTCGAACTCGTCTTCCACATTGGCGACGAAATCGAGGACTGTGAGGCTGTCCCACTCGAGGTCCTGGGCGAAGCGGGTCGCCTCGGTGATGGCGATCCCCTTCTTGTTGAACGGCTCGATGAGCTCGAGCGTCTTCGCGTAGATTTGCTGGCGGTCGGACATGGCGGTGCTCGTTAGTGCTGGCACCGATGTTAAGCAACGCAATCGGGCGCGATTGCGGCGATGCTGCGGCTGGCCCTCTTATTCCGCCGGCCTTGTTATTGGGCTGGGACGTCTTCGCACTGGCGGACCGCTTCCATCAGCAGCCGGTAGGATTTGAGGCGTGCCTGGTGATCGTAGACCTGCGCGGTGACGATCAGTTCATCGGGGTTGGTGCGCTCGACGAATTCCTCCAGCTGTCGCCGGGCCGTCGCTGGGCTGCCGATCGCCGACGCTGACAGCACCGAGCGGAGGATCGCCCTTGCTTCCATCGGAAGCTCGTCCGAATAGCCCGCCTTGGGCGGTGGAAGCTTGATCGGGTGGCCGGTGCGGAGCGACACGAACGCCTGCTGCACGGAGGTCGCGAGCAGCTCCCCTTCCTCGTCGCTGTCGGCGACGATCGCGTTGAAGCCGAGCATCACATAGGGCTTGTCGAGCTGCTCCGACGGTTCGAAGCGCTGACGATAGAGGTCGATCGCCTCCATCATCATCTGCGGAGTGAAGTGCGAGGCGAAAGCGTAGGGAAGGCCGAGCATCGCTGCTAGCTGCGCTCCGAACAGGCTCGATCCGAGGATCCACAGCGGAATGTTCAGCCCCTCGCCCGGGATGGCGCGGACGTGGCCGCTCTCCCCTTTCAAATATCGCTGGAGCTCGGCGACGTCGTTCGGGAATGCGTTGGGGCTCGAGGCGAGATTGCGGCGAATCGCATGAGCGGCGAGCTGGTCCGTTCCGGGAGCTCGGCCGAGGCCGAGGTCGACCCGGCCGGGGAACAGGCTTTCGAGAGTCCCGAACTGTTCAGCGATGATCAGCGGCGAATGATTGGGGAGCATGATCCCGCCGGCGCCGATGCGGATCGTCGAGGTCTGGGATCCGACGAAGGCGAGGGCCACGGCAGTCGCGGCGCTGGCGATGCCCGGCATCGAATGATGCTCGGCCATCCAGAATCGCTTGTAGCCGAGCGCTTCGACATGGCGGGCGAGATCGGCGGAATTGCGGAGCGACTGGCCGGCATCGCCGCCCTCGGTGACGGGCGAGAGGTCGAGGACCGAGAGTGGGAGCATCAGGCGGAGGTGGTGGCTCGCCGGCCCATGTCAATGCGCCGGGGATGTCCATCGCGCTGGTGGCTGGCGGATGAGAATGCTCGGTGGTTGCGGACGCTTAATTTCGCTGCGACCGGATGGCCGCAATCGCCGCGGCAAGCTCGTTGCGTCGGAACGGCTTGGTCAATCGCGGCAGGTCCGGCGTAAGCCCGGCATGTTCCGCATATCCGGATACGATGAGCACCGGCAGTCCCGGGCATCTCTCGCGTGCTGCGGTCGCTAGATCGATGCCATTCATCCCCGGCATCAAGTGGTCGGTAATCAGGATGTCGGGCTTCATCCCATGCGCCAGGAGCTGAATTGCGGCTTCGGCGGACGGAGCTTCCACGACGTCATAACCGATGTCGTCGAGCATGTCTGCGGCGCTGGCCCGAACAAGTTCCTCGTCGTCCACCAACAGCGCCGTTCCGGCGCCCTTCACATCGGCCTCGCCTCGCCCGAGGCGGGCAGGCGCTGTGGCGGCGGGCGCCGCGCGTAGCCAGAGCTCGGCCGTCGTGCCTACCCCCGGCCGGCTCTGAAGCGTCAGTGCACCGCCGAGCTGAAGCGCAAGGCCATGGACCATTGAAAGCCCCAGGCCCGTACCTTTGCCGATGCCCTTGGTGCTGAAGAAGGGTTCGATCGCGCGATCGAGCGTCGCTTCATCCATTCCGATGCCCGTGTCGCTGATCGCAAGGCGAACATATTCGCCCGCCGGCAATTCGGAGCGATGGCGGGCGCCGATCTTCACTCCCCCGACTGCGATCGTAAGACGTCCTCCGTCCGGCATTGCGTCGCGCGCGTTCACGGCCAGGTTCAGAACCGCCATCTCCAGTTGATTGGCATCGGCAAAGGCAGCCGCAGCACCTGACTCGATATCGACCTCAACCTTGATCTTTGGTCCCGACGTGCTTGCGACCAGTTCCGAAATCCCGCGCACCAGCGTGCCGACGTCCACTCCGGCCGCCTGGAGCGGCTGGCGACGCGCGAAGGCAAGAAGGCGCTGCACCAGGGTCTTGGCCCGTTCTGCCGAGGCTAGAGCGCCTGCAATCTGACGCTGCTCTCGATCGTCCCCGAAGCCACGCCTCTGAAGCAAGTCGAGCGTTCCGGTGATCGGCGTCAGGAGATTATTGAAGTCGTGCGCAACGCCTCCGGTCAGCTGCCCCATCGCCTCTAACTTTTGCGACTGCCGCAAAGCCTCCTGAGCCTCTTCGAGTTCCGAGGTTCGCTCGGCGACGCGTTGCTCCAGCGTATTGGCGAGGTCGCGAAGCTCGGTCTCCGCCGCAATTCGCTCGGTCACGTCATGGCCTTCGCAGAAGATCCCGGTCACCGAGCCCCGCTCGTCGAGCACGGGCTCGTAGATGAAATCCAGAAACCGTTGTTCCGGCTCTGCGCCGGGACCCCGGTCAAGCAAGGCCGGAGCGGCTTGCGCAACGAACCGCTCGCCAGTGGCGTAGACCCGATCGAGCCAGTCGTAATATCCTTGCCCCTCGAGTTCCGGGAACACCTCTCGGACGGTCCGGCCAACGAATTTGCGGTCTCCGAACAGCTTCGAATAAGCCTCATTCACGAATTCGAAGCGATGCTCCGGGCCGGTTAGGATCGTTATGAACCCCGGCGCTCGCTCGAAGAGCCTCCGCTGCCGAGCCGCCTCGTCCGCGAGCCGGCGTTCGGCGATGACCTTTTCCGTTGTTTCGGCAACCGCGCAAAACATGCCCGCGATCTCGCCATCGTCGTCGCGGACCGGTGAATAGGAGAATGTGAACCAGGTTTCCTCGTCGAAGCCCTTGCGGTTCATGACGAGCGGCAAATCCTCCAGCCACGTTGCCTCGCCTTGCATCGCGCGACGGGCGAGAGGACCGACGTCCGACCAGATCTCTTTCCAGATGTCCTCGAAACGGCAGCCCATCGCCTTCGGGTGCTTGGCGCCGAGGATCACTGCGTAGGCATCGTTGTAGAGAAAGCCGAGCTCCGGTCCCCAGGCGACGAACATCGGGAACTTGGATCCAAGCATCAGCCCGACGACGGATCGCAGCGACTGTGGCCAGCTGGATGGCGGGCCGAGCGGCGAATGGGACCAATCCAGGGAGTTCATCAATGCGCCCGCCGCGCTTCCGCCAGACAGGGATTCGAGGGATTGCCCGGGAGGGACTGGATTCGCCTCAAGCATTGGTCGGCTCGATTTTAGGGACGTTCGTTTGACCCGCAACCCACCGGCTAGATGGCGCGCGAGCGGGTGCGAGGGCTTCACGTTCGCGGGCCAACATTCCTGTGCTTCCTCCTACGAATGGAGCACAAGACGTCTCCGTCGCTGACGGCGCCCGTGCCAAGAGTCAGCGATTTTTTACAGAACCCACTGCTTTGCGGCTTAGTTCCAGTCCGCGCTTTCCTTCGGAAGGCTTGCGCGAATGTCGCTTCGATCGACCCTGGCGACGGGCTTGATGGAAGCAATTGGTCGGAGCCGGACCTGGCGGCCGGAGGGCACAAGGTCCCCTCGTCGTACAAGTCGGCCGTTGCTTCTTCCAAGGTTGCGGCTGAAGGCGCTTCAGCCGACGGGCGCAGGCGAAGAAGGACCAAAATAGCGCTCAGCACGATCGCAAGCCCCGAGCCAAAGATGATCCGAACCATCCCAAGGAGCGCCCAGTCCATTGCCGGATGCGTAAGCAGGCCGGCGCTTCTAGCTCTGGGACGGCGTCGCAGGGATTAGGTTGCTTACCTAGGGGCTTTTCGGGCCGACTCATTGGGGACTCTGCCGAGCGGCTTCCACTTACGGCGATGACCTTATTTCGCAAAGTTCCCGGCTGCCTGATCTTCCGCGAACAAGGAGGACGCCGATGTCCGCGATCGCCAAGCCCAAGGCCGAGAACATCGAGCACATCCATTGCCCCGGGGATTCGACGCCCGTTTCCGACGAACTCCGCAAGCTCGCTTCCATGCTCGTCCCGCTGTGTCCGCGGGACAGCAGCATCAGGTTCGATTTCGACGGCAGTCTGCGCGTTCACATCGACGTCCGACGCTTCGAGGAAATGACGACGTTGGAATCTTTGTTACCGATGCTGTTCGGAGGCATCTTCCACGATGTGCAAAGGGGGATGGCGGAGAAGCATTCCTTCTTTCACCGCCTGTCTGCCGTCGTCGCACGTTAGCAAGGGAACGGTCCACGATGCGCAGCGACGACGAGCTCTATTACCGCAGGCGCCTCCTCGACGAGGAGGGAGCAATCAGGCGAGCGACCTCAGCCGCCGCCCGCGAGCGGCATGAGGAGCTTGCATCTGCATATCGCCTCGTCCTCCAGTACGCCGGCCCACCTCACCGCCTTGCGAGCAGGCCCGGCTTTGCGATTGAACTGGCGCTGGATTCATCAGGCGCAGTTGGGGCGCAGAGCGACCGGCCGGCACCGGCACTTCAAATGCCCTTGTGACTCGAAAGCCGTGATTGAGTCTGCTGCGCTTCAGAGACTGACCTGGGAGAGCCGAGCCCAGACCAGCGGCGCGGCTTTAGCCTCCTAGGTAATATCACCGATTGGGCGAGGCAGTTTGACCTGGGTAGGTTTCGGCAAATCAGACCTATGCTTTTGGGGCAGGCAGTAGATTTCCGAAGGGAAGAGGAATGACTCTCGTGTTGGAATCAGCGCGGGGCGCGACAGCGGCGGCTAACGAATATGAGGCGGCTTCCAAAGCCGGCAAAACAGCCGCTGACGACCAATCTTTCGTACAGACGCTCAATGACCTAGTGCAGGGGCTCAGCGAACAAGTCGCGGTCGTCGACGAGTCTTGGACGATCATGGCCGTAAACGAGGCTTGGAAGCAGATGGTTCGCATTGCCGGCTATCCCGAAC
>DASQYQ010000205.1:0-2385 GCA_035639115.1 Sphingomicrobium sp.
ACACGCTCACCGTGAAGCTTCCCGAGATCGACGTCGCCGGACCGGATATCGATATCAATTCCGTGAAGGAATATGGCGGAGGCGGGGTGCTTTCCGCGCTGACCGACGCCAACCAGCAGCTCGACCAGACCAACCGCGACCGAGCCGTTCACGACCTCCGCCAGCAAGCCACCGCAGCGGTGCCGATGACGCTCGCTCGGCAGTCGGCGCGACAGGCGGTCGAGCGAAGCTTTGCGATGCCGCTGATGGCTGCGGGCTTCAAGGACGTGAAGGTAGTCGCTCAATTCCCGACCGACGGGACGGACAAGCCTTCTTATATCGACACTTCGACGCCATATGAGGAAGCAATCAGGGAAGCGGAGCGGCGGAGAGCGGCCGAAGGGCAGAAATGACGGTTCAGACCAACAGCTTAAAGGGGCTCGACCTGCTCGGCGAGATCGAGCGGCTGAAGCGGGAGCGCAACGCCGTGATCCTCGCTCATTATTATCAGAAGCCGGAGATCCAGGACCTCGCGGACTTCGTCGGCGACAGCCTCGATCTGTCACGCAGGGCGGCGGAGACCGATGCCGACGTGATTGCCTTCTGCGGGGTTCGATTCATGGCCGAGACGGCGAAGATCCTCAGCCCCGAAAAGACCGTGATCCTGCCCGACATGGATGCGGGCTGCTCGCTCGAGGACAGCTGCCCGCCAGACCAGTTCGCGGCCTTCCGCGCAGCGCATCCGGACCATATCGCGCTCACCTACATCAACTGCTCGGCTGCCGTGAAAGCGCTGTCGGACATCATCGTCACTTCGAGCAGCGCCGCTATTATCCTCGACCAAATCCCCAGGGACCAGAAGATCATCTTCGGGCCGGACCGGCATCTCGGCGGCTATCTCGCGCGCAAGACGGGACGCGAGATGCTGCTGTGGCCAGGGATCTGCATCGTGCACCAGGCTTTCAGCGAGACCGGGCTCCTGAAGCTCAAGGCGGAGCATCCAGACGCTCCGGTCGCGGCGCATCCCGAATGCCCGCCCCACATCATCGACCATGCCGATCACGTCGGCTCGACCAAGTCGATCCTCGACTTCGCGCTGAGCAGCCCGGCGGAGACGATCCTGGTCGCGACGGAGCCGCACATCATCCACCAGATGGAGAAAGCGGCGCCGGGCAAGACCTTCATCGGGGTCCCCGGCGGCGACGGGAACTGCAACTGCAACATGTGCCCGTACATGGCGCTCAACACGCTCGAGAAGCTCTACGTCGCGCTTCGCGACATGGAGCCGAGGATCGAGCTAAGCCCCGAGATCCTCGAGCGCGCACGCGTCCCGCTCGAGCGGATGCTCGAGATGGCCGGTCGCACGGTCGGGCAGGGCGACGTCGGAACGCCGATCCTTCCGATCCTCGATCATCCCGAAGAGATCGACCCCGCGATTAGCGGCGACTGACCCGCCGGCCTAAGCCGGCCGCTAGTCTCAGTAAGCCGAATTCGGCTGCGTGCCGTCCGACGAAGGAGCCCTCTGGCCATTCGTCGCCGAGCGCTCGGGCTGCGCCGGCACCATCACGACGTGGCAAACGCGATGGATTGTCGTCGAGGGATTGTCATTATCTTCGCAGACCCGCTTCTTGACCATCTGCGGCTGTGCCGGCTGGACCTGGTTCGTCGCCGGCGCCGGCTGTGCCGTCTGAGCTACTGCTGCCACACTGACGCTACCAAGGATGGCGAGCGCCGCCAAGGACTTGAACATCATTAACTCCTGATTCGGGTATATTGTTGTTAAAGCAGTAAATTGCCTGCCCGCATAGCCCTGAATGTAGGCTTACAGACAAACCCCTAGTCGGGTTCAATAACGCTTAGGTAACCGCGACTGGGGCAAGTTCACGCCATGACGAATCATCTGCGCGATGAACCGAGTCCGGCTGGCGACTTAAACTCTTGTCGCTCAATAGGAATAGTCCATCTTTCCAGTGAAGTTCCTCGGGGGAGGGGAAGGGCCATCATGTCGCGTTCCATTGCGCCGCTCGCAGCGGCGCTCGTCTGCTGCAGCCTTGGGACACCGGCTGCTGCCGTTTCGAACAATTTGCCGAGCGAGATGCCCGCGCGCATTCTCGCCGCACACAATGCTGTGCGCGCGCGGGCGGGCGTTCCGCCGCTCAGCTGGGATGCTTCGCTTGGCGACTCTGCCGCGAACTACGCGGTGTACCTCGCGCTCACCAACAGCTTCCAGCATTCGGGCCGGGACCAGCGCGGCGGGACGGGCGAGAATCTCTGGATGGGGACGCGCGGCGCTTATAGTTATGAATCGATGATCGCCGGCTGGACCTCCGAGCAGCGCTACTTCCGTCCGGGACTGTTTCCGTCGGTCAGCCGTAGCGGCAATTGGGAAGATGTCGGCCATTACAC
>DASQYQ010000206.1:0-5869 GCA_035639115.1 Sphingomicrobium sp.
CCTTCGCCAGCTCCGACGTCGGCAACCCACATGCCGGGGCGGACGCCGGCGAGCTGCATCACCTGCTCGGCCTCGCCCACCCGGTCGCGGGCGTCCTCGGTCGAAAAGGTGTCGCCCACAATGGGCGCCACGTCACGCTGAGGCTTCGGAAACCGCGGCTGCTGCGGCTGCTGTCGGCAGGATAGCAGCAGTAAAACCGCGAGGACCGCAGCCCTATTCCACATCCTCGACCTCGACCGTCTCGCCGGTCACGCGTTGCGACAGAGCGGCGGCCATGAAGCGGTCGAGATCGCCATCGAGCACGTCTCCCGGCGATGTCGAGGTCACGCCGGTGCGAAGATCCTTCACGAGCTGGTACGGCTGCAGCACGTAGGAGCGGATCTGGTGGCCCCAGCCGATGTCGGTCTTGGCGGCATTGGCAGCGTCCGCCTCCGCCTCCCGCTTCTGAAGCTCGGCTTCGTAGAGACGCGCCTTCAGCTGTTTCATCGCGGACGCCCGATTCTTGTGCTGCGAACGTTCGTTCTGGCACGCAACGACGATCCCGGTCGGGATGTGCGTGATCCGGACTGCGCTGTCGGTCGTGTTGACGTGCTGCCCGCCTGCGCCGGAGGAGCGGTAGGTGTCGATCCTGAGGTCTTTCTCCTCGACGTGGATGTCGATGTCCTCATCGACTTCCGGATAGATCCACGCGCTTGAGAAGCTCGTGTGCCGCCGTGCGTTGGCGTCGTAAGGGCTGATTCGGACGAGCCGATGGACGCCGCTTTCGGTCTTCAAATTGCCGTAGGCGTTCTCGCCTTTCACGAGGATCGTCGCCGACTTGATCCCGGCCTGCTCGCCCGAATGGTGGTCGATCATCTCGACCTTGAAGCCGTGGCGCTCGGCCCATCTAGTGTACATCCGGAGCAGCATCTCGGCCCAGTCCTGGCTCTCCGTGCCCCCAGCGCCAGCGTTGACCTCGACATAGGCGTTGTTGGCGTCCGCCTCGCCGGCGAGCAGCGCGGCCACCTTGTCTCGGTCGGCTCTCTCGGCGAGCTCGGCGAGGCTTCGGATCGCATCTTCGACTAGCGCATCGTCGCCCTCGCTCTCGGCAAGCTCGATCAGCTCCGACGTGTCGGCGAGCTCCCGCTCGAGCGAGCGCGTCGCACCGATCGCTTCCTCCAGCCGCCGCCGTTCCCGCATGACTTCCTGCGCCGCCTTGGGATCGTTCCAAAGCGTTGGGTCCTCGACCTTCGAATTCAGTTCATCGAGCCGCTTCAGCGCCCGGTCCCAGTCGAGGAACCGGCGCAGCAGTGCGGTCGCGGCGTTGATCTGATCGATATGGGCCTGCGCTTCGGCGCGCATCTTCAAAACCTCTCGAGGATGAGCGCTAATAGAGCGTGTTCTGAGTTGGGAAGCCGACAGGCTGCGGTTTTGGTTCCGTCGCGACTGGTTGAGTGGCCTGCGGCGATTGTGCGGGCGACTGTTGCTGCCGCTGCTGCTGGGCGGTCGCGGCCTGCTGCCAGAGCGACAAATATTGAGCGCTGTACGGATCGCCGAAGGTGCTTCGCTGGCTGTGGATTGCTTCCGTCTGCGGCTGGAACGCCTCCCAAATCACTTCCGCCTTGGGATCGTTGTCAGTGGTCGGGAAAGCGCCGAACACCGGCTTGCCGCTCGCACGGTCGATTCGGACCCACCGGATTCCCGGAGGCGCTGCGAACGGCACCTTCGGCTGGTCCTTGAGCGCGCTCAAGGCCCATTCCTTCCAGATCGGAGCAGAGATTCGGCCGCCCTGGGCCCAGGAGCCCATGGGCTTGGGATTGTCGTAGCCGACATAGACGCCAGCGACGATATCTGGCGTCCCGCCGACGAACCACACGTTGGTCGGACCATTGGTCGTGCCCGTCTTGCCGAACAGCGGGCGATTGAGATCGCGAAGAACGGTCGCCGTTCCGCGGATGATCACGCCTTCCATCACATGAACCATCTGGAACGCGGCCATGGGATCGACGAGCTGGCGGCTTCGGCTCGGCGGCCTCGGCATCGCCCCGCCGTTCCAGTCGGGCGCGTTGCAATTGCCCATCAGCGCACAGCGGTTGTCGGTCCGGTAAATGACCTTGCCGTTGCGGTCTTCGACATAGTCGATGGTCGTCGGCTTGACGGACCGGCCCTGGTTGGCGAGCGTCGCATAAGCGTTGGTGAGCCTCAGCACCGTCGTGTCGCCCGCGCCGAGCGCGATCGATAGGTAATTGGGATAGTCGCCGACGCCGAGCTTGCGCGCAGTATCCGTTATCTTCGGCATGCCGATGTTCGCCGCGGCGCGGACGGTCATCAGGTTGCGCGACTGCTCGAGGCCCCAGCGAAGCGTGTGCGGGCCGGCCGAACGACGGTCGAAGTTGACGAAGCACTTCTGCGGAAGGCCCGGCCCCTGATCGACGCAATAAGGCGCGTCGAGCTCGATCGTGGCGGGCGTGAATCCGTTCTGGAGGGCAGTCACGTAGACGATCGGCTTGAAGGCGGACCCGGGCTGCCGAAGCGCCTGGATCGCTCGGTTGTAGCTGGAGCCGACGACGTCGAAGCCGCCCTGCATCGCCATGACTCGTCCGGTGTGGACCTCTTCAACGAGCATTCCGCCCGAGATCCCCGGGACCGACTTCAATTGGTACGTGCCGGGCGCGGCCTGCTTGACGATGACCACCATGCCCGGCTTGAGGCTGTCGAACGCCTGGCCGCCGACTCCCCGGACGGGCATTGATGCACCCGAGGCCGGCAAGGTCCCGGTCGACCCGTTGGTGAAGCCGACCGTCGCTGCGCCGTCGCTCTTGGAAAGCACCACCGCCTTCAGCCAGTCGGGATAGCCAGTGCCCACCGCGGCGCGGTCGAGCTGGCCGGCCCAGTCTTTCGACAAGTCGATGCTCATTCCGAGGTCTTTCCAGCCGGCAGCGCCCCCGAACTTCACGAGCCCGTCGCGGAGCGCCTGTGCTGCCGGATCCTGCATCTTCGGATCCATCGAGGAGCGCACCCACAAACCGCCGCTGTAGAGGCTGTTCGGGCCGTCCTTGGAATCCTCGCCGAACTGCTTGATCAGCTCGCGTCGGACCTCTTCCATGAAGTAGCCGCCTTGCTGCGCGAACTTCTCGTTGCTGCCGTAGCGGATTGTCCCGAGGGGCGTCGCCGTCGCCGCATTCCATTGGTCCTGAGTGATGTAGCCGTTCCGGTACATCTCCCGAAGCACATAGTTGCGGCGGTCGAGCGCCTTTTGAGTGGCGCGCACCGGGTCGTAGTTCGACGGGGCCTTTGGAAGGATTGCGAGGTAGGCCGCCTCCGGCAGAGTCAGCTCGTCGACGTCCTTGTCGAAATAAGCGCGCGCCGCAGCCTGGACCCCGTAAGCGTTGCGGCCGAGGAAGATCGAATTGAGGTAGAGCTCGAGGATCTGCTCCTTGCTGAGCGTGTCCTCGAGCCTGAAGGCGAGGATCGCTTCGCGGGCCTTTCGGCCGACATTGTAGCTGCTGTCCCGAAGCAGATATTTCGCAACTTGCTGGGTGATCGTCGATCCCCCGGCAACGCGACCGCCGCGACCGAAGTGAGTCGTGTAGTTGAAGACCGCCTTGATGAAGCCGCTGTAGTCGATTCCGTGATGGTGGAAGAAGGTCTTGTCCTCCGCCGAGATGAAGGCGTGGACGACCAACGGCGGGATTTCGTCGTAGGAAAGATCGACTCGGCGCTCGCGGGCGAAGGTCTGGACCGGGTCGCCATCATAGCCGCGGACGTTGGTCGGGAGCGGTGGCTGATAGGCGAGCAGTGTCTGCGCCGACGGGAGGCCCGACGCGAAGTAAATCCACATCGCCGCGACGAGCGCGAGCAGAGCTGCAGCGGCCCACGCAATCAGCTGGACCCACCTGCGTGCCCACCAGGGATCGACCCACTCGTGGACCCTCTCGTTGAAGGCCACCAGATCGGGAAGCTGCCAACCGGGAGAAGTCAGACGCTCGAATTTCATTCGGCGATGCGTCTAGCCTGTCGCGGCGGGAGCGGAAAGCCAGTTAATCGCTTTGGGGGTCCGCTAACGGTGCGCGCGCGCAGCAACATCGGTCTCGATCGCCTGGGCAAGCGCGAGCGCGATCTTCGTGCGCTGCTCACGTGAACGCAGAAGCACTTCATCGTCCGCATTGCTGATATAGCCGGCTTCGAACAGCACTGCTGGAGCATCGGCTCGGCGAAGGACATGGAATGCGGCGAAGCGGTGGGGGTTCGGCCGAAGCTCGAACCTTCCGCTGGACTTGTTGACGAGCCGTGCCGCGAGATCGGCCGAAGCGCTCATCTGCGACTGCATCGCAAGATCGGACAGCATCGCCTCGACCGAGCCGTCAGTGGAATCCGAATCGCCGCCCCCATTCTCCTTTTCGGCGAGGCGGGCAGCCTCGGCGTCCGAGGCGACGTCGGATAAGGAATATACGGTCGCCCCGCGCGCCAGTGGGTTGGGCGCGCTGTCGATGTGCAGCGATACGAACATTCCGGCGTTGAGCCGCCTCGCGACTGCGGCCCTTTCTTCAAGCGTTAGATAGCGGTCGTCCTCGCGGGTCATGGCGACCCGCACTCGACCGTCTTTGACGAGGTCGTCTCGAAGCTCCCGGGCAAGCGCTAGCGTGAGATCCTTCTCGCTGACTTCCCCCGACACGCTGATCGCCCCCGGATCGCGGCCGCCGTGGCCGGCATCGATCACCACGATCGGTCTGCCCCGCGCTTCTGGAGCACCGTAGATCCTGTCAGTGACAGGCGGCGGGAGATTGACCGTTAGGCTCGATTGAGCAGCGGCTCCGCTACGGCCGGCAAAGGCGAAGAGGACCGCTCCCGCGGCAAGCACGCAAACGGCCGCCCCGGCTAATGCCCCGCCTTTCCCCACTGGTCGCGTCATCCACCAACCCGTTGACCCGCAATGCATTATCATCACGGAAAGATGGTTAACAGGGTCTTTAGCGGCCGAGCGCCGCCGCCGATCGAGCCCGCTCCGCCACCGCTGCCATGTCGTCGCCGCGGCGGTACAGCCAGGTGCCTCCAACGCACAGAACCGCCTCCAGCGAAAGCCATTCAGCCGCATTGTCGGGACGGATCCCGCCCGTCGGGCAGAAGCGGATTCCAGCGAACGGTCCCGACAAGGCCTTGAGAGCCGCGATTCCGCCCGACGTTTCCGCGGGGAAGAATTTGAACCGGTCGAGACCGAGATCCAAGCCGCGCATGATATCCGCCGCCGTCGCGACTCCCGGGAGGTACGGGATTGCAGAGTGAGCGACGGCCTTGGCCAGCGGCTCCGTCAGGCCGGGTGAAACGATGAATTGCGCGCCCGCTTCCGCTGCGTCGTGAAGCTGGCTTCCATTGAGGACCGTGCCCGCGCCGACGATTGCATCCGGAACCTGGCGCATTTGCCGGATCGCTTCGAGCGCCCCCGGAGTGCGAAGCGTTACCTCAAGCACCCTAAGCCCCGCATCGACGAGCGTCTTCGCGAGTCTTGCCCAATCCTCGTCGCCATCGAGGACGAGCACCGGAATGACCGGTGAAGTGCGCATGATCTCGTCGATGGTCATGCGTGCTCCTTTGCGAATGCTGCCGCCGCACCGACGAGCCCCGGCTGCGGGTGAGTGATCAGCTTCACGGGCATTTCGTCCATCCGCCGCTCGAATCGCCCCTTGGCGATGAACCGGTCGCGGAACCCCGAGCGTGGCAGGTAATCCGCAAGCCGGAGCCCGAGGCCTCCGGCAATGACGACCGAATTCGCGCCCTGCGCCAGCGCCAAGTCTCCAGCGACCGCCCCGAGGCTGAGGCACAGGCGGTCGAGCGCTGCGGTTGCGAGGCTGTCGGTCCCGGCAAGGGCCGACGCCCAAAGCTCCTTCTCGTC
>DASQYQ010000207.1:0-5461 GCA_035639115.1 Sphingomicrobium sp.
CGGGAAGAAGGCCGGCAAGTAACTTAACCTTCGACTAGTCGCATCTCCCCACTTCCGCGTTCGGAACGGCTCGTTATAACCGTGTCGTGACTAGCGCGGATGATGGGGCTTTGAAGCGATGAAAGTGACGATTGAGCGGGCGGTCCTCCTGAAGAGCCTCGGCCACGTCCAATCGGTCGTGGAGCGCCGCAACACCATCCCGATTCTTTCCAACGTGCTGATGGAAGCACGGGAGGACGGGTCACTCCGCCTGATGGCGACCGACCTCGACCTGCAGGTCGATGAGACCATCCCTGCCAACGTGTCGCAGCCGGGAGCGACGACCGTATCGGCGCACACATTCTTCGACATCGTCCGCAAGCTTCCCGAGGGCAGCCAGGTCGAGATCACCGCCGCCGAGGGCAAGATGCAGGTCGTCGCCGGCCGCTCGCGCTTCAATCTCTCCACTCTTCCAAGGGACGACTTCCCAGTCATCGCCGAGGGCGACCTTCCGACCCGGTTCGAGCTACCGGCAGCGACTCTTCGCGAGATCATCGAGAAGACTCGCTTCGCAATCTCGAGCGAGGAAACGCGCTATTATCTGATGGGCATCTTCATCCATGTCGTCGATGACCAGATGCGGGCGGCGGCGACCGACGGGCATCGCCTAGCCCGGGTCACTGTTCCCAAGCCCGACGGTGCCGACGGCATGCCTGACGTGATCGTCCCCCGTAAGGCGGTGGCCGAGCTCTACCGGCTCCTCGAGGAGCTTGAGGGTACGGTCGAGATTTCGCTCTCGCCGACGAAGATCCGCTTCGGTCTCGGCAGCGCGATCCTCACAAGCAAGCTGATCGACGGCACCTTCCCCGACTATAATCGGGTGATCCCGACGGCCAACGACAAGCTCCTCAAACTCGATCCGAAGAGTTTTTCCGCAGGCGTGGACCGAGTCTCGACAATCGCCAGTGAAAAGACCCGCGCGGTGAAGATGAGCCTCGACCGCGACAAGGTGACGCTGTCGGTGACCTCGCCTGAGAACGGGGTCGCGACCGAGGAAGTCCCGGCCGACTATACGGCTGACGGGCTCGAGATCGGCTTCAACGCCAAATATCTGCTCGACATCCTGAGCGAGATCGACGGCGACACCGTCGAAGTTCACCTCGCGGACGCGGCGGCCCCAACTCTGTTGCGCGAGAACGACAAGTCGAACGCGCTCTACGTGCTAATGCCCATGAGGGTGTGAGCGGGCCCGAGCCTCCGATGGACGTCGAGATCGAAAAACCTCACGTCCACCACAAACCTACCGGCCATCGCCGCCTCGACCTCGTCCTGCCGATCGCGGCGCTGTTCGTCTCCTTCGTCTCTATCCTGATCGCCTGGCACCATAGCCACATCATGCGCGAGCTGGTCCATCAGAACGAGCGCATCGTCGAAGCCGAATCGCTTCCCTATCTCGAGATCTACACCAGTGATCTGTCGAACGACCTTCGAACGCCCACCTTGCGGCTGACCGTCCAGAACGAGGGAGTCGGCCCGGCGCGCCTCGCGGAAGTAATGATGACAGTGAACGGCAAGCCCGTTCCAAACTTCAATACCCTCGTCGATCGTTGCTGCGCGCCCGGCCTGCTCCAGGCTCGGAAGGACAGCTCCAAGCAGTTTCGCGGAATGCGCAATGGGGAAGTCGTCCTGTCGAAGCTGCGTGACCGAATGATCCGGCCAGGCGAGGAGATTGACGCCTTTGCGTGGCCCATTACCCCGCAGAACAAGCAGCTCGTCGATCGGGTGAAGACCGGTCTGGAGTCTGACGAGATCAACCTCTCCGTCTGCTTCTGCTCCGTCTTCGACGAATGCTGGGTCCGGACCGACGAGGACCGACGCCCCATTGCGGTCAAGCAATGCCCGGTCGAGTCCGTTCCCTACACGCAATGATCTAGGCGGCGCCGCCCAACAGCGGCTAAGCCGCCACGGTGCCAGTCACCCGCCTGACCCTGACCGATTTCCGTTCCTACGCCGCGGCGTCGCTCGAGCTTGGCGGTGGTTTCGTCCTTCTGTTCGGCGAGAACGGCGCGGGCAAAACGAATTTGCTCGAAGCCGTGTCCATGCTCGCGCCAGGACGGGGTCTACGCGGAGCGGCGCTTTCGCAAATGGCACGGCAGGGCGGCAGCGGCGGCTGGGCGGCAGCATCGAAGCTCGACACAGCGGAGATCGGCACGGGCACGATCGCAGCCGCCCCGGAACGGCGCCAGGTCCGGATCAACGGCGCATCCGCCTCGGTGAACAGTCTTTCCGAATGGCTCTCGGTGCTGTGGCTGACTCCGGCAATGGACCGGTTGTTCACCGGCAGCGCCGGCGAGCGGCGCCGCTTCCTCGACCGCCTCGTACTAGCCCTCGAACCCGCACACGCCCACCATTCGACCCGCTACGACGCGGCCATGCGGGCACGGAACAAGCTGCTTGCGGACGAGCGCTGGGACGAGGCCTGGCTGTCCTCGCTCGAAGCCGCGATGGTCGAGCATGGAACGGCGATCGCGGAAGCCAGAGCGCGAACCGTCGTGGCGCTCGACGAACGGCTCGCCCAGGCTCCGGAGGACGAATTCGCGAGAGCGGAGATCGGACTGGAAGGATGGGAAGACGCGGACCTCTTCGCCCTGCTCGGCACGAATCGCCAGCGCGACGCGGCGGCTGGCCGAGCGACCGAAGGCCCCCATCGCCAGGACCTCGCCGTGCTTCACCGCGCCAAGCACATGCCCGCCGCTCACTCGTCGACTGGAGAGCAAAAGGCGCTGCTGCTCGGCCTCACCCTCGCCCATGCCGAGCTGGTCGCCGAACGGCGCGGCGAAGCGCCGATCATCCTGCTCGACGAAGTCGCCGCCCACCTCGATCCGAAGCGGCGGGCGGCCCTGTTCGCTCGCCTCGAAGGCCGAGGCCAGGTTTGGATGACCGCAACCGAAGCAGCGCTGTTCAGCGGAATCTCGACCGCGTCACGCTTCCAAGTCGAGCCGGGACGGGCAAATTCAGCCTGAAGTGGACATTTTTGCGCCAAGCCTTATATTGCACTGCAACACGAGGCGCTTTCAGCAAGCGGCGTGAACGGTCGTAACGACCGGCCCGCGTCTCGATCCCCTTGCTCTCCTATTCACGCGGGGCGCTGTTCGACCCCGCTCGAAGCAGGCGCCGTCGTGCGCCCGCTCCGCGCAAGCTTATTGGAATTCATTCAATGTCATTCATGTCCCTGGGGCTCTCGAAGCCCCTGCTCGATGCGCTCGCCGCAAAGGATTATTCACAAGCGACGCCGATCCAGAAGCAGGCGATTCCGACCGTCCTTACCGGCCGAGACCTGCTTGGAATCGCTCAGACCGGCACCGGCAAGACGGCGGCCTTCATGCTGCCGTCGCTCGACCGCCTCGCCGCCGCGCGCAGGTTCCCCAAGCCCGGCCATGCCCGAATGCTGGTCCTCGCGCCGACGCGCGAGCTCGCCGCCCAGATCGCAGCGAGTGCCGAAGCCTATGGCCGCTTCATGCGGCTGTCGGTCGGGGTAATCTTCGGTGGAGTCCCGAACCAGAAGAGCGTCCGCACGGTCGCTCGGGGCCTCGACGTCCTGGTCGCGACGCCCGGGCGCCTGCTTGATCTCATCGATCAGCGCGCTCTTTCCCTGCGCGACCTCGAAATTCTCGTCCTCGACGAGGCGGATCAGATGCTCGATCTCGGCTTCATCCATGCGCTCAAGCGGATCGTCAGCCTCGTTCCGCCGAAGCGGCAGACCCTGTTCTTCTCCGCGACCATGCCGAAGGCGATCAAGGAGTTGGCCGACAAATATCTCACCAATCCCGCCGAGGTCTCGGTGACTCCGGCAGCAACGACCGTCGAGCGGATCGAGCAGAGCGTCACCATGGTTAATCAGGCTGAGAAGACAGCGCTTCTGGCGGTCACTCTACAGAAAGAGAGGGTCGAGCGCGCCCTCGTCTTCAGCCGCACCAAGCACGGCGCCGACAAGATCGTCCGAATGCTCGAGGCGGCCGGCATCGCCTCCGCAGCGATCCACGGCAACAAGAGCCAGGCCCAGCGCGAGCGCGCGATCGTCGCCTTCAAGTCGGGCGAGGTTTCGGTGCTGATCGCGACCGACATCGCAGCGCGCGGGATTGACATTCCGGGAGTCAGCCACGTGATCAACTACGACCTCCCCGAAGTGCCCGAGCAATATGTCCACCGCATCGGCAGAACCGCGCGCGCCGGCGCCGACGGAATCGCGATCGCCTTCTGCAGCCCGGAGGAGCGCGGCAACCTCCGCGATATCGAACGCACCACCCGCCAGCGCATCCTCGTCGCGCCGCTTCCGGCCGATTTCATGGCGACCGCCGACGCGTTCAGGCGGATGAAGCCGGCCCCGAAGTCGAGCACCGTGCAGCGTCCGTCGACCAAGACTGACCGTCGCGCCGATGGTCAGAAGCGCCAGAACCGAAATGAGCGACAGCAGCGCCATCCGCATCGTGCCGACGGGCATCAAGCCCATCGGCCCGAAGGCGGCCAGCCGAAGCGCAAGTTCCGTGGACGGCGTCGCTTCGGCGCGGCGCGCGCGCATGCGCGCTGAGGAGCGGAACTAGCGAACTTCCAGCCAGGTGGCTCACGCGCACGCGCACGCGCACGCGCGTGACTTCCGCTCCAAAATCCCTATATCTGGACTATGGCAACTACCCCAGAAAACGGCAGCAATTCCTACGGCGCGGAGAGCATCAAGGTCCTCAAGGGCCTCGACGCCGTGCGCAAGCGCCCGGGCATGTACATCGGCGATACCGATGACGGATCGGGCCTCCATCACATGGTCTTCGAAGTCTCGGACAATGCGATCGACGAGGCGCTTGCCGGCCATTGCGACCGGATCCTCATACAGCTGAACCCCGACGGGTCGGTCACCGTAGAGGACAACGGGCGCGGAATCCCGACCGGCATCCACCCCGAGGAGGGCGTGTCGGCGGCCGAGGTCATCATGACCCAGCTCCACGCCGGCGGTAAGTTCGAGAACACCTCCGACGACAATGCCTACAAGGTGTCGGGCGGCCTCCACGGAGTCGGCGTTTCGGTCGTCAACGCGCTCAGCGAGTGGCTCGATCTCACCATCTGGCGCGACGGCGAGGAGCATTTCATGCGCTTCTGCCATGGCGAGGCCGAGGCGCCGCTGAAGGTCGTCGGCACCGCTCCTGAGGGAAAGAAGGGCACTCGGGTGACCTTCCTGCCGAGCTCAGAGACCTTCAAGATCACCGACTTCGATTTCGATCAGCTCGAGCATCGCTATCGCGAGCTCGCCTTCCTGAACTCCGGGGTCAGGCTGATCCTCGCCGACGCGCGCCATGACGAGCGTATCGAGCACGAGCTCTATTACGAGGGCGGCATCGGCGCGTTCGTCAAATGGCTCGACCGAGCGAAGACCGCGCTGTTCCCCGAGCCGATCGCCATCTCGGCTGTGCGGGACGGGATCGGCATCGAC
>DASQYQ010000208.1:0-2768 GCA_035639115.1 Sphingomicrobium sp.
GATCAACTTGCTTGGGGCGGAAGCCGCTGCGATCACCCCAGTGTCAACGCCGGAGAGAATGTGCATCGGCGAGCCGGAGTAAAAATGCATCATTGACGACCGAGCTGCGCGACGCTCGTTTCCAGCGGCGTCACGGCGAACTGCGCTTTCCAGTTCGATCGATCAGAGCCTGCTTTCCCGTCCCGACCTGGTACCGCCCTGGCCACGGAGCGCAGCGCAGGGGATGGGAGGCGCGGAGCATCGCGAGCATGGCGAGCACCGGACCTTCCTCGCAGTGAGCCCCGTGGCAGGAAGCCAACCGGGTTTTAGGTCTGACGCTGGCGTTGCTTGCTCTGTTTGAGCCGGTAACTGTCGCCGTTCATTTCCAGGATGTGAACGTGGTGGGTCAGCCGGTCGAGCAGCGCGCCGGTCAGCCTCTCGGACCCGAACACGCCGGTCCACTCGTCGAATGGTAGATTGCTGGTGACGATGGTGGAGCCGCGCTCATAACGCTGACTGAAGACCTCGAACAGGAGCTCGGCGCCGGTCGTCGACAACGGCACATAACCGAGTTCGTCGATGATCAGCAGCTTGTAGGTCGCCAGTTGCCGCTGCAGACGAAGCAACCGCTTGTCGTCCCGGGCCTCGATCAGCTCGTGGACCATCGCCGCCGCGGTGGTGAAGCCGACCGACAGGCCCTTCTGGCAGGCAGCCAGCCCCAATCCGAGTGCAATGTGACTCTTGCCGGTGCCGCTGTTGCCGACCGCAATCACGTTCTCGCGGCGAGCGATGTACTCGCAGCGGGCAAGTTCCAGCACCAACGTCTTGTTGAGCGAGGGGATTGCCGTGAAGTCGAAGCTATCAAGGCTTTTCACCGTCGCGAACCGAGCCTCCTTGATGCGGCGCTCGACCATCCGTCGTTCGCGCTCGATCAGTTCGAGTTCGGCCAGCCGCAGCAGATAACGCGGGTGGTCCACCCCTTCAGCAGCGCATTGCTGGGCGATCTTGTCGTATTCACGCAAGAACGTCGGCAGCCTGAGCGCTTTCAGATGATGCGCGAGCAGGATCTGGGGCGTGTCGCTCATAACGAGGCATCGGCAAGAAGGCCGAGATAGGCCTTGGCCGATGTCATCGCCACCGTCGCCCGCGGCAGGTAGGGATAGACCGTCAGGTCGAGCCGCGGCGGCCGGCGCTCGATCCGGCACAGCACCAGATGCTTGACCGCGTCAAAGCCGATCGCGCCGCGGGCGATGGCCTCCCTGACGCCGGTCAGCACGTCCTCAGGGCGGAATACCTCTAGCAGACGCAGGATCTGGACGAACTCGCGCTTGCCACGCTTACCCATGCGAGCCTCGAGCAGGCGCCGCAGCGTGGCGAATTCCTCGGGCAGATCCCAGCCGGCCAGTGGCGCCGCCTGGTCGAGAGCGGCGACCTTGTGTTCGAGCAGCGCCAGGTAGTGCAGCGGATCGAAAACGAAGTCTTCGCGCTCGTAGGAGCGCGCATGGCGGGCGATCACCTCTGCCCCGCAGGAGATCACCACTTCGTCGACGTAGCCGCGGATCAGAACCTCGTGGTGGCCGTAGGCAGTCGGCACCGAGTAGTCGGTACCGCGATAACGCACCAGCGATAGCGAGCTAACCCGACCCGTCTTCTTCTCGCAGGCGTCGTAAGGCGCTGGTGGCAAGTCGTGGAACGCCGCCAGATCCCGGACCAGCCGTTCACCGATCGTCTCCTGGTGACCACGCAGCCGATTCCCAAACCGGCGACGACATCCCTCCAGTAGCTGTCCGTTCAGCGCCGCCAAGCTCGCCGCCCGCGGCACCGGCACCAACAGGTTACGGCGGATCCAGCCGATCAGACCCTCAACCTTGCCTTTGTCGTTGCCTTTGCCGGGTCGGCCGAACCGGTCGGCAAACACGTAATGTGACTGCAGCTCGCTGAACACCCGTGTGCGCTGGCGCACCCCGTCGCCCAGGATGCGCGCCACCGCCAGCTTGGTATTGTCGTACAGGATCGAGCGCGGCACCTTGCCGAAGAACGCAAATGCGCCGTTGTGCCCGTCGCAGAACGCTTCGGTGCTTTCCGCCGGATAGGCCTGCGCAAAACAAGCGTCGCTGTGCGGCAGGTCCATTGCAAAGAAGTGGATCTTGCTTTCCACCCCGGCGATCTCCGCCAGCGCTTCACCAAAATCCACCTGCGCATGGCCAGGATCGTGCCGCAGCGGCACAAACACCTCGCGGTGCTGCAGCCGGTGCACCCGCACGTAATCCCTAACAATGGTGATCCCACCGCGGTAGCCGTGCTCGTCGCGAAGCCGTTCGAAGATCCGTTTCGCGGTATGCCGTTGCTTCCTCGGCCGACCCTTATCCTCCAGCAGGATCTGGTCGATGATCCCGATAAATGGGTCGAGCTTCGGACGTGCTGGCGGCCGGCTCCGCCGATAACCGGGCGGTACCGAAAACGCCAGCATCTTGGCTACTGTCCGCGGATCAATCCCAAACTGACGCGCCGCTGCCCGGCGACTCAGCCCCTCAATCTGAACCGCATAACGAACCCGCCCATAGAGCTCCACGACCTTCATCCCCCGACCTCTGCCGACTTCGGGCAAAGGCCATCTGCTGACGGAGTTTTACTCCGGCGCAACCGGACGATCCGGCCGCCTCAGTCAGTGAGGGATTTTCTCTCCGGCGCTTCCAACTGACGCTATGGAGGATACCATGGCGAGAGGAAAGCTTTCACCCAAGAGCGTGCCGAGGGTCGAACTCGACCTCCGAGCCCGCGACGCTCGC
>DASQYQ010000209.1:0-5447 GCA_035639115.1 Sphingomicrobium sp.
AGCCCTAAACCCGATTTCTCCCCTCCGGAGCTTTACCGTTGTCGGCCCCAGTATTCATACGAATTGCGGGAGTGCCGACGGAAGCAGATTGTTGTGCGGCCATGGGGCCGAAAGACCGAGATTATTTCATCCTGCGCGCCGAACAGGAGCGCGACGCGGCGTCGCATTCCAGCGGAGAAGTGCGCGGTCGGCATGAGGAGCTCGCCTGGCTATACCAGATGCGCATCATCTACATCGACCGCGGCATGTTCACCGACGGCTCGGAGGAAACTGCTGAAGCACCGCCGATCCAGCGCGTAATCATCACCGCCTAGTTCGGGCTAAACCGCGCGAACGACCGCTGTTTCGACCCAACGATCGGTGGTAGAGTCAAACCTCCTCTCAAAGGAGGTTCCCATGGCGCGTTTTGCTAAATCCATGGCCGTCGCCGCTCTCGTCGGCTCGGCCGCAGCTCCGGCGGCCGCCCAAAATCAGTACCCCCAACAGCAGTACCCGCAGACCTACCCGCAGCAGTATCCTCAAGATCAATATCCCCAGGGACAATATCCCCAGGGGCAATATCCCCAGGGGCAATATCCTCAGGGGCAATATCCTCAGGGGCAGTACCAGCAGGGCTATCCGCCGCCCGGCTACACGTACCCCGACCAGAATGACGGAACGAACCAGAATGTCATGGGCGCCATCATCGATCAGCTGATCGGCAATCGTTATAATGTCAGCGACCGCAAGGCGATCCACCAATGCGCCTACGCCGCCATGCAGCGCGCCCAGGGCTACAATTACGGTGGCGGCTACGGCTATCCCGGCTACCACAACTATTTGCGGGTCACCTCCGTTACGGACGTCGAGCGCCGATCCAACAGCGTGCGGGTGCGCGGAACGCTAGGAAACGGCTCCTACAATCGGCAGCCTTACGACCCGCGCTTCGGCTATAATGGCGGCGGACTTGGGTACGGAGGCGCCGTGTTCAGCTTCCGCTGCGACGTCGATTATCGCGGCTATGTCCGCAACGTCCACGTTGATCCGGTGTACCGGCACTACTAATGCCGGAGGCGAATTTCACAGCTGTAGATTGATCGAGGTGAATTCGGCGCAATCGGGAACGAGCGTATAGCTTCGACTCGCCACAATTCGGGGGTGGTGACTATGACGAACGACAAATCCTATTTCATGCGGCGAGCCGCCCAGGAGCGGTCAGCCGCCGAACATGCCTCGGGCCGCGCTGCGCGTCACGCTCACGAGGAGCTGGAACGGCGCTACCGCGAGTTGGTCGGAACGTTGCCTGCGCGGTCGATTGAGCAGCCAGCTATCTGAGCCGCTCCAGCAACAGGTCGAACACCGCCGGGTGAATGACGCTTTCGAAGCGCAGCCCGGCGACGAAACCTTCCACCCAGCATACCTCCGCATCGAGAACCTCAATCCCGTCAAGCTTGACTAGCATATGCTCGCCGATCCGCGGCAGCTCGACCAGCTCCACCCTGCAGCCCTCGCGAGACAGGTCATGCACCCGAACGCGATAATTGTTCTGGCCCAGGCGCCTCAGCGAAACGTCGGCAGAAACCGAAGTCCTGTTCCGGCGCGGAGATGGCTTTTTCTCAGTCTCCTCAGGATCAAAAATAAGACCCGCCCGGTCTGCCTTGGCCCAGCGGACATGGGTGCGGATTTCGCCGCGGCCGAGCACCGACAATGTGATCGGCTCCCCCGCTTCGAATTCGACTTCAGTTTCGACCCCGCATCCTTCGTAGGACAGGTCGACCAGTAGGACCGGCGACGTGATTCCGCCCTTGCGGCGGGCAACGGCGTCCATCCTCACCGGCCGGCGCCTATTTCGCCCAGTCAGTTCCGCCTTAATCGTCGCTGGATTCTGTTCGGCGCCCATCCTGCTCCCCGACATGCAGAACGCCACAGGCCGGCGGCAGAACTCGCTCGCTGCTGGCAGCAGAATTCTATGATTTGTAAGTAAAAGGAGCTTTAACGACGGAGACTCGCGATGAGCCGATCGAACACCGCGGGATGGATCGGCTGGAGGAAATTCACCCCGGCGCTGAAACCTTCAATCCAGCACACTTCCGCCTCGATGGGCTGCAGACCGTCGAACCTGACCCACAGCTGCTCAGCAAGCGCCGGACGCCCGACGAATTCGACGCGGCATCCGTGGAGAGACGCGTCGAAGACCTTCACGCGGTAACCAAGCTGGCCGGGGCGACGGAGGAAGACCTCGGCGTCAAGAACCTGGCGTTCGCTGCGGCGGGCGACCTGATTGGCGGGAGATGCGGGCACCGCCGTGCTCTACGACCGACCGGTGTCGCAGCCTTTAACTACCGGTCCGTTTCGGACGCAGTTCAGCGGATCTCGGCGACCGGCTGGATCACGGCGCAGGCGATGCGCACGCCGCTGTTACCACTCGGGTCGGTCATGTAGTCGTCCGCGGCTGCATGGATCACGAGCGCGGCGCCGTCAGCGTCGAGGAGGCTTGTCATGCTGGCGCCCGGCAGGGTGACGGTCGCGCGAAGAACGCCGTTCGCCGCAACTTCCACGTTCGGCAGGTCGCCGGCATGCGGACCGGCGGGATTGTTTAGGCCGTGCTTCTTGCCTGCAGGATTCCAGTGAGCACCCGCACTCGCGAAGTCCGGCGGGTCGCAACGTCCGACGCTATGCACATGAACTCCGTGAAGGCCATGCGGCAGGCCGGAGGCGGCGATGTGAAAGCTGAGACCGCCCGCAGTCTGCCACGCGCGGACGGTGCCGATTGACTGCCCGGCGGCGTCGATCAGGGGGACCGCGGCGCCACCGGTTGGTTCGACTGCGGGAGCGCAGGCGGAGAGCGAGACTAAAGCGATCGCGAGAGCGAGATTCCGTACTCCACTGTCCGCGTCATGCTGAAGCTTCTGGAGCATCCATCCTCCCAACTGCACAGCGGGTCTTCGAGATGCGACCTGAAACAAGTTCAGGACGACGGCTGTTCCGCTTCCACCTTCACCATAACCTGCCCCTCCGTCACCTGCGCACCGGGCTTGGCATTCAGCTCGGCAATGATCCCGTCGAAGGGCGCAGTCAGCGCATGCTCCATCTTCATCGCTTCTAATGTAAGCAAGCGTTGTCCTTTGGCAACCTTTTGACCTTGCGAAACTTCGATCGCCGTCACCTTCCCCGGCATCGGCGCTTCGATCTCGCCGTCGTGGATGCCATGGGTCGTGCCGGTGCCGCGAGACTCAGTGCGAATATACAGAGCGTCCCCTTCATCAAAGACGACAACGCCTCCGCTTGTCTCCTCGACAGAGACGAAGCGATCCTGCCAACCCACCGGAAGGTCCACAAAATCTATTGGCTCGTTTCCCACCGCGAAGGCGACCCGTCGATTGGCTGAAGCATTTAAACGGAAGCCGACGTTGTGGCGCCAAATCCCACCGGGAGTTTTCACGCGAAGCTCCTCTTCAACCGTCCCGTAGATCGTTCCGGTCTCGGTAACTTCTCTTGCGACGACGGCGACCGCGGCATCCTGTCGCAAGCTCTCGTCCAGAGAATCGCTGCGAACCAACTCTTGTTCGTGCTGTGCGAGGAATGCGGTCGTTATTCTTCCCGCCTCGAAATCAGCCTGAAGCAGAGATCGCCGAATGAACGCGGCGTTCGTCCGGACCGGCCAAACTTCGATGCCTGCCATTACCTCGGCAAGATCGTACAATGCGAGTGTCCGGTCCATTTCGTGCACTACGACCTTGGCGATCATCGGATCGTAGAATCGAGATATTTGGTCGCCCTCCTCGACTCCCGTCTCGACTCGAAGATCGATGCCCGGCGGTCCGGGGATAATCAGATGCTCGAGCTTGCCGACGCTCGGCAGGAAGCCCTTGGCCGGGTCCTCCGCATAGAGCCTCGCCTCGATCGCGTGGCCCTTGATCGACAGCTCGTCCTGAGTCCTCGGAAGCTTCTGGCCTGACGCGACGCGCAGCTGCCATTCGACCAGGTCCTGCCCCGTGATCTCCTCGGTCACAGGATGCTCAACCTGCAGGCGGGTGTTCATTTCCATGAACCAGATACGGTCGGCCCTGAGGCTTTCCGAGACGTCGGCGATAAACTCGATCGTGCCGGCTCCCTCGTAGTTCACGGCCTGCGCGGCGCGCACCGCGGCGCCACAGACCGCCTCGCGGGTTTCCGTGTCCATGCCTGGCGCGGGCGCTTCCTCGATCACTTTCTGGTGGCGCCGCTGGAGCGAGCAGTCGCGCTCGAACAGGTGAACGACGTTGCCGTGGCTGTCCCCGAACACCTGCACCTCGATGTGGCGCGGCGATAGGATGTATTTCTCGATCAGCACGCGATCGTCGCCGAACGCGCTCGACGCCTCGCGTTTCGCGCTTTCGAGCGCATCATCGAACTGGCCGGGTTCATCGACCCGGCGCATGCCCTTGCCGCCGCCGCCAGCAACGGCTTTGATCAGCACAGGATAGCCGATTTGGTCGGCTTCCTTCTTGAGGCGCTTCGGGCCCTGCTCCTCGCCGAGATAGCCGGGAGTGACCGGCACTCCAGCCTCGGCCATCAGCTTCTTCGCTGCGTCCTTGAGGCCCATGGCTCGGATGCTGTCGGGCTTCGGCCCGACCCAGATCAGCCCTGCATCGATCACCGCCTGAGCGAAATCGGCATTCTCGCTAAGGAAGCCGTAGCCCGGGTGGATCGCCTCCGCGCTCGCAGCCTTCGCGGCCGCGATGATCTTCTCGCCGACGAGGTAGGATTCGCGAGGCGGGCTCGGCCCGATGTGAACGGCCTCGTCCGCCATGCGCACGTGCAGCGCCTCGGCGTCGGCATCCGAATAAACCGCGACCGTGCGGATCCCGAGCCGCCGCGCTGTGCGGATCACCCGGCACGCGATCTCGCCGCGATTAGCGATGAGTAGTGACGTCATCATGATTTGGAGATCTTGTAGACGAAGGAAACGAGACCGATCGACGCGCCGACCACCCAGAAAAACCACTGCGTCGTCGTGCGCGCGTGCATGTTTTCCCAGATGGCGTCACCGCGACGGTTCCGCGATGGGAAGTATGCGCTGATTAGAGAGATCGCTTCAGACCGGGACCATCGGTCGTTTGGCTGGTCGGGTTGTGACATGGCGGGAACGGCGCGGTACATGGTTGCAGTCGAGCCATCCCGAACCTCAATCGCGTATCCCTCACGGTCGATCGCAGACTGAATGTAATCTGCATCGCCGTCCTCGAGGATCACGAAGTCACCGTCATTCCCACCCCATTTGGTAAGAGCGTTCGTGAGATCTTCAGAAGTGGATATCGGGATTGGCCGAGCGCCGTTTATCGACAAGTCCATACTTACATCCTGAACACGCCGAACTGCGGCCGGTCCGGGATCGGCGCGTTCAGCGTTGCGGCGAAGGCTAGGCCGAGCACGTCGCGGGTCTGCACGGGATCGATGATGCCGTCGTCCCAGAGGCGTGCCGTTGC
>DASQYQ010000210.1:0-8933 GCA_035639115.1 Sphingomicrobium sp.
CGTTCTTGAGGTCGAGCGCCGTCACCAGGTCCGCTACGTCGGCGGCGTAGGTGTCCATGTCGTTGCCGCCATCGGTTTGCTGTGAGCGACCGTGGCCGCGGCGGTCGTGAGCGATGACTCGGAAGCCTTTGCCGAGGAAGAACATCATCTGATTGTCCCAGTCGTCGGCGCTCAGCGGCCAGCCGTGGTGGAATAGAATCGGCTGCGCGGTCTTGGGGCCCCAGTCCTTGTAGAAGATATGGGTGCCGTCTCTGGTGGTAATGTGGGTCATGAGGCGATCTGCCTTTTGCCATGAATTGCCGGCCGGCAGGACCGGCGCTGCTTTGCTGATCATGGGGTCCGTGGCGGGCTGAATTCGTGTCCGTCGAGCGGCCCGACGGTCGCGGGGGAGATGCTCGTCTGCAATCCTCCCCAACGGCGAAAAACGCAGTGCGCCACGCTGCGCGAGTCGGTCAAACGCAAGTAACCTAAGTTGGTCTCGTTACGCCGTTAACGCAGTTCCGAGCGCAGCCTCCCAGCTACCGCGCAGCCATTGCATGGTGCCCATGCTCCCGGACCTGGGCGTCGAACCAGGAGTGGATCGCTGCCACCAGCCGCGGGTCCGCACTGCCATAAGAGATCCGCGCGCCTTCCGGGATCTCGCTGTAGCGAATATCGATGTTCCCAGCGCCGGCGGAGAGGGTGCTGAGACCCGGCATTTCCGGCCCATGGATGCTTCCCGGGTCCGAGAAGTCGCCGCTCCGGAATCGATCTGCCTCGCTCTTCAGATGCTGGCGAATGAGCGCGATCTGCCGCGGATCGCCGTCACTCGACACGACCTCTTGGACGCCGCCGGACGGGAGCTTCCGGAAATGATGCATCGTCCGATCGATATCGAACGACATCACCGACTTGCCGCGCTGCTCCACTTGGGCCTGCTTCGCCGCGAGACCGGCATTGTCGCCTGGGCCGCCCTTCCCGCAGCCGGAAAGCGCGAGTGCGGCTAGCAGGAAGATGGTTCGTTGGAGCATGGCGACCGCCCACCCGCATATCAGAACGCGCCCGGTTTGTCGGCTGAACGGCGGCTTCCGCCGTACTGCATTGGAAATCATTCGCGCGATCTATGTTGCGACTATTGGTCCGAGACTATTGTACAGTTCGTCATCGCCGCCATCCTCCTACAAGCGCGTCGGCGACTGAGAGCAATCGGTTACGCTCCCGCTTGTTTGGGAGAGTGCTCAGTGGCGTCCGAAACGCTGGCTAGAACGACCTAGCCATGCCGATCTTCTTCTTTCACTTTCGCAATGGCGTCGAGGAATATCGACAAATTCGGCCTCGAGCTTGCGGATGAGCATGCCGCGCGCCGAGAAGCTGTGCGCGGGGCAAGGTCTATCTGGAGCGAGCAAGTGCTGGTCGCCAAGCTGCGGATCAACGAGCGCATAGAGGTGACCGATGAAACGGGCGCCATCATCTTCGTCGCTGCCCTTCGTGACCTCGTTAAAGCCGAGTGAAAGCCGAGCGCCAGCTCTCCCAACAATGAAATAACAATGGCTTCTCGGACCCACTGGGTAGGATCCGCTCGCGGTGCGCCGAACGGGTGCGCTTTGGCGCCAAGCCGCGGCTTTGGACTATTGTCTAGTCACTGACTAGAGATTAGGAAGAGGACGGTCTTGCGACGCTCCCTTCTTCGCACGGCCGGGGGCAGGTGACGGCACGCAGCCTGCCCCCAACCATCGAGCGAGCCCAGGGAGAGTTGATTTGAGGCTCTTGTCGGCCGCTCTCGTCGCCCTCGTCGTGACCGTCCCCATTATCGGCGCCGTTGCCCTCTACCGCTGCTACAACAACTCTCCTTCGCCGGCGTGGAGTGCGCCGCACCTTGTCGCGGTCGGAGCGATCATGCTCGTCGCGCTGACGGGCGCTCTGCTGTTGGGAGAGAGTGGAGGGGCGGACTAGATCCACTCTCGGCCCGGGGTGATCTTTGCAATTCGTAAAGGAGTGTCCGGTACCCGACATAGCTGGCGTGGCGGTGGCTTTTTGGACGGAGCACCCGCTGATGAGATTCTTGAAGAACATGCGCGCCGATGGTGCGCCAGAAGACCTTGCCGTCGCCGCGCGGCTCAATGCCGTGACCGGCCGAGGCAGGCTCGAAGTCTCGGAATATCCCTTCATCGAACAACGGCAGCGTTGGTCGCCTCGGGAAGTTCAGACCGCCGATGAATAATCGACCGAAAGGGCCGAAGAAGCCCCCGATCAGTCGCCTCCGCGAGATCTCCAAGCCGCGCGCGATCCGAAGGCCGCAATGGCCGCGGTGGGACGATGGTGACGATCGACAGGTCGAAGGGGCCGAATCGAACGGCTCCCAATGACTAGCCCCGCTCCGCTCGAGGACGGTGTCGCTAACGACGACCGGCGCAGCTTTCCGCGCGTCCAGGTTGCGCTTCCAGCGTTCCTCCAGATCGGCGCCGAGCGTCATTCCGTACACCTCCTCGACGTGTCGGCCGGCGGTGCAAAGCTCCTCCACCCTGCAAGCCTTGCAGCCGGCACTGCGGTGACCCTGGATTGCGGAACGCTGTGCCGCGCGGCGCGGGTGCGATGGAAGAACGGCGACCTCGTCGGGATCTGCTTCGACAGCGAGCTCGATCCCAGGGAGGTTTCCGCTCTGATCGATCGGTCACGAGCCCTGTCGGCACGAATGAGCACACGCGAGTAAGTTCTCCCAAGGAACGTGAAGGCGAGCCACTCCGATGGAAACTCACTGACGTTAGCTTGCGCCAATGGATTCCTCATGTGAGGCTTCCTCGCCAATGATCTTTGCTGCGAAATGCGACGTTCCCGATCCGAATGCGAGCGTCTTCCATCTCGTCGCCGCGAAGACCATGTACGGCGGCAAGAACGTTGCGCCAGGGGATACGATCTTCCTCTTTGCTAGTGAGAATGAAGGGGGTCGCGGACTTGTCGCCCGCGGCATTGTCACCTCCGCCAATCGGGTTCCAAGAACTGCAGGTGTCGAAAGGCAAACGCCGCGAGTGACCGTCACAATCGAGAGAACCGCCCCGGCGCGGCGCCCCCTCGGCCGCGCTGAGCTCAAGAGCTTCACCGACTGGCACGACGGAAAGCCGGAAACTGAACTTAGCTTCAAATTCTACCGACAGGCGACCAACAAGATCGTCGGCATTTCAGCAGTGACGGCTCAGTTCCTCGATACCTTCTTTTGATACCGCTTTCCCGAGAGGCCGGACAAAGAGAATCCACTATTCGGTGCCGCGGGACTCCAAGCCCATCAGCGGCCATGCAATAAGATTTCTCATCCGGCGCTTGGAGAGACCCACAAAAAGGGGCGCGACCTTCGCAATTGTGCTTCTGTCACTGGGTGTAGTCCCAGCGAATGGAAGCGTCGCTGCCGCGGAGCTCCCCGCGGCCGTCAAAGCGCGGTTGTTCGAGCGGACGCGCCATGTGAGCTTCTCGAGCCCTGTTGTTCGAATCGCGATGAGGGGCACCGACCATGCGGGCAACCGGAAGTGCCCCTACGTTCAGGGCTACGTGAACGGCAAAGGGCCATTCACCTTTCTCTACGACACCGGCGCAACGTATCTGATCGTGAGCAGTAAGGTCGCGAAGACCGCAGCAGCGTCGATGGTGTTCGATCGCGGCGGTGCTCGCGATGCGGTCCACGTGGACAATCTGTCCATCGGTGCTTCCAGGCTCATGATCTATTCGCGATCGTCGACGACAGCTTTGGAGTGGACGGAGTGATCGGCTTTCCGACGCTCGGCAATGCAATCGTTGTTGTCGACGTCGCTCGAAGACAAATGCTGCTGAGCCGAGAGCCGATCGCCATGCGGCACGCCTTCACGCTCCCATACTCGGCCCCGGGAGGCATCGATATGCCCGCCATCCCAGTCGGGATCGGCGGCAGGACCATCCCGATCCTAATCGACACCGGCGATGACGCCTATGGGCTCGAACTTCGTTCGAGTGAATTCGGCAACGCCGCGGTCGAGCATCCGCCAATTGCAGCTGTGATGGTCATGAACGGTTCCAGGCCGCAGAAGACGTCCACGACGACACTTGTCGACCCGGTAACCCTGGGTCCGACCGAGGCGAGGTCCCCTGTCGTGGCCTTGAATGACGATCTCCCGATCGGTGACTTGGGCTATGACGTGCTACGGCAATTCCGCGTCGAAATAGATCCGATCCGTCATAGGGTGACGCTGCAGCCGCTGTTCCGAGGTAAACTCTTCAGCGTACCTCAGCCGCGGAACTAGCTGGCGCCAGCTTCCGCCAGTTCCCGCAATAAGCGCGGCCGAAAATCGGTTTTGTGAATTGGAGCGCATGACATAACCTCGCGCGCTCGTTGCCGGGGGGCAGCAATGATCGGTGCGACGGATGTATTTGTCTCCTACAAGGCTGAGGACCGCGCGCGCCTTCGTCCTTTGATTGCCGCACTGGAGAAGGAAGGCTTCACCGTCTGGTGGGACACCCATATCGGTGGGGGCGCCCATTGGCGCGAGGATATTCAAGAACATTTGGACGCGGCGAAATGCGTGATCGTCGTGTGGAGCAAGCGCTCCGTTGGCATTGAGGGCGACTTCGTTCGCGACGAGGCAAGCCGTGCCCGCAAGCGGGGCGCCTATTTGCCCGTCCGTCTCGATCCCGTCGAACCGCCGCTCGGGTTCGGGGAGGTCCAGGCCATTTCTCTGAAGGGATGGAAAGGAGACACCGCCGACCCACGCTTCCTCGCCATAGCCGAGGCGATCCGCCGACGCATCGCAGGCGAAGACATTGCCCATGTCGACCTTGGCAATCACGGGGCACCGATCTCCCGCCGCACTCTCGCCCTCGGCAGCGCCGCCGCTGCAACTGTCGTCGCGACAACGGGCGGTTGGTTCCTCCTCAAATCCGGGGCGGCAAATGCAAAAAGGATTGCGGTTCTTCCGTTCGACAATCTTTCAGGCGATGCCAGTCAGGCATATTTTTCCGAAGGCATTGCCGAGGAACTACGCTCAGCTCTGACACGAATAGGCTTGCAGGTCATCGGGCGGGCGTCGTCCGAAGCCGTAAAGGACCTGGATTCGAAAGTCGCGGCTTCGAAACTCGGGGTCGCGAACATCTTGACCGGGAGCGTGCGCCGATCTCCCGCGATGGTGCGCATCAGCGCACAGCTGGTCGATGGGAAAGACGGCGTTCAGCGCTGGGAGCAGACGTACGACCGAGCGCCTGGAGATGAGATCAGGATCCAGACCGACATTGCAACCAACGTCGCCCAAGCGCTCAGCGTCGCGCTCGGACAGGCTGGAAAGACCGCGCTCACCCTCGGTGGAACAGACGATAGCGCTGCTCAGGACTTACTCCTGCGTGCTTCAGCACTTTATGGAAACGACACGAGCGAGCAGGCGGTCCGCGAGGGCGTAAAGCTGCTGGATGCTGCAATCGCACGTGACCCTAACTATGCAAATGCCTTCAGGATGAAGGCCAACTTCCTCGAGTTTCTCGCCACTTCATATTCGCAAAACGCCAATGAAATGACGCGAGGCAAAGATGCAGCAGAGGCCGCTGCACGAAGAGCGATAGCGATCGCCCCGAGGTTGGGGTCGGCATATGCGGAACTCGCCGGGATAGAGCAGGACCGCTTCAACTTCGATCAAGCGCAGCGGTTCATGCGTCAAGCGATGGCCCTCTCCCCGGGTGACTCAAAGATCATTTCAACTTCAATGTACATCCGATGGTACGTGTGCGGAGAACCCGACAAGGCGCTGTCGCTTGCCAACCACATTGCCGAGCTCAATCCGCTCGCCCCTACGAGCTACTCCATCCAAGCAGCGATCCTCATCGACTTGCGGCGATATTCTGAGGCGATCCAAGCTGCGCGGAAATCGCTTCAGCTCGCACCCAGTCGCGAATGGCCCCACCAGCTGATTGCGAACGCCTTGATTCTGATGAACCGGCCGGATGAAGCCCTGAAAGAACTCAACTCCGTCCCCGCTGACGACCTATACAGACTCGCGAGTGAAGCGATCATCGCCGCGCGGGCCGGCGATAGCAGCGCGGTCCAGCGGATCGTTTCGCAAATCCAGAAGGGCTCCGGCGACTCCGCAATGTTTCAATATGCGCAGGTTTATGCGCAGGCGCGCCAGTTTGACCCTGCCTTCGAGGCGCTCGAGAAAGGGTTGGCCGTGAAAGATCCAGGCGTCACCGGGGTGAGGACGGATCCCTTCCTGGACCCGATCCGGCGCGATCCGCGCTACTTGCCGCTCGTCAAGAAGATCAATTTTCCAGCCTGTAAGTGAATTTAGTCTGTCGACAGCTTCCCACCCATCCCTGCAATTAGCCTAGCGCTTGCTCCTCGGCCGCACGCTATGCGATGCGCTTGCGCTTAAGAGGGAGTCGCATGCAGCTCAGGAAGTTCGCGTTCGTTGCCGCGGCGGTCGTTCTTTCTTCACCGCTGGGCGCGGAAACCCACGTTCAGCCCGCGGTGACGCCGGGCGGCGACATCCCGAGGCGCTTTCACGGCATCACGCCCGCCATTCCGAAGGGCGGCGACATCCCGCAGAGTTTCACTGCGCCGCGCACGGAGTTCCAGTACGAGCGGCGCGAGGTCATGATCCCGATGCGCGACGGGGTGAAGCTCTACGCAGTCCTCATCATCCCCAAGGGCGCGGGCAAGTTCCCGATCATGCTCGACCGCACGCCTTATTCCGCTGACAAGGCGACGTCGCGCGGGACTTTCGGGCCGCTGCCCGAGCAGATCCTCTCGCCGCTGTCGGCAGAGCTCGTACGCGCCGGCTACATCGTCGCCTTCGAGGACGTGCGCGGGAAGTACAAGTCCGGCGGCGATTACGTCATGAACCGTCCCTTGCGCGGCCCCCTCAACCCGACCGCGGTCGACCACTCGACCGACGCCTACGACACCATCGACTGGCTGGTGAAGAACGTCCCCGAGAGCAACGGCCGCGTCGGAACGATCGGCACCAGCTACGACGGTTTCACCACCCTCATGAGCCTGGTGGATCCGCACCCGGCACTGAAGGCCAGCGTGCCTATCAACCCAATGGTCGACGTGTGGAAGGGTGACGACTGGTTCCACAACGGCGCCTTCCGCCAGGAGATGATCAGCTACGTCTATGAGCAGACCGCGACCAGGAAGTCCGACGAGGACTGGTTCAGCGGAGGCTATGACGATTACTCGACCTACCTCCGCTACGGCTCCGCCGGCGCCTACGGCAAGGCGATGCGGATGGAGCAGCTGCCCTTCTGGGACCGTCTCGCCGAGCATCCCGCCTATGACGAATATTGGCAGGACCAGGCGGTCGACCGGATCCTCGGCGCAAAGCCCCTCACCGTCCCGACCCTCCTCGTCGACAGCGAGTGGGACCAGGAGGATATCTACGGAGCGCCTGCGGTTTTCGATGCTGTCAAGCGCAACGACAACGGCAACGCGCACCTCGTGCTCGGCCCCTGGCACCACGGCGAAGCGAACATCGGCGCGTCTACGCTCGGCCCGCTCGACTGGGGCTCGGACACCGGCAAGTGGTTCCGGCAGAACGTCCTGCTTCCCTTCCTTGACCAGCATCTGAAAGGCGGCCCTCCCGCCGACATTGCCCGAGTCACCGCGTTCGAGGTCGGGCCGAACCAGTGGCAGCGGCTTCGCGACTGGCCAACGGCCTGCGCGAGCGGTTGCCCGGCGGGCCTGACGCCGCTCTACCTCGCCCCCGGCAACCAGCTGAGCTTCAGCGCGCCCGAAGCGACCTTCCAGTCCTACGTCTCCGACCCGGCAAAGCCGGTCACCTACCGCCAGCGACCCAACATCTCGCCCTGGGCGACCGGCTCGACGTGGCGCTACTGGCTCGAGGACGACCAGCGCTTCGCCGAGGCGCGCCCCGACGTCCTCACTTACGAGACCGGTCCACTCACCCAACCGCTGAGCCTCAAGGGTACGCCGCAGGTCCACCTCGTCGCCTCGACCAGCGGAACCGACAGCGACTGGGTCGTCAAGCTCATCGACGTCTATCCGTCCCACTATCCGCAAAAGCCGGAGATGGGCGGCTACGAGCTCGCCATCGCGATGGACGTGATGCGCGGCCGGTACCATGGCGACCCCGCCAACCCGCGGCCGCTTCCCGCCAACCAGCCGGTCACCTACAGCTTCGCGCTTCCCAACGTCGATTATGTCGTCCAGCCAGGCCACCGACTGATGGTCCAGGTCCAGTCGAGCTGGTTCCCCCTCTATGACCGCAACCCTCAGACCTTCGTCCCCAACATCTTCTTCGCCAAGGCGAGCGACTATCGCGCTGCAACGCAGAAGGTGTTCACCGGCAGCGACGGAAGCTGGATCGGGCTTCCCGTCGCCAAGTGACCTTGCGCGGCTGAAGCGCCATCGCTACCTCGCAGCCCGGCTCTAGGAGTGTAGCTCAGTTGGTAGAGCATCGGTCTCCAAAACCGAGGGCCGGGGGTTCGAGTCCCTCCACTCCTGCCAAGCCGCAGCAAGGCGACTGACAAATAGGAGCCGCTCAGCTCGCGAAGCTCATAAAAAATGTGGGGATGGCACCGGCACGCGCCACCCCCGATCCGCCCGGAGCCCCCTCCCGGGCAAAAGCTCTGATTTGCGATAAAATTATCCTAAATCAGCAATACGTGCATCTTATCTTTCGATAATTATCTCCGCCCGCGCGAGGCGTCCGCGGCGCCGGCCACTGCCGTCACTTGAAGACTCGCTCCTGCGGCGCTAAATGCCCCGCCAGCCCCGCCGGCCATGCGCCTGCGGGGCGCTTTTCTATCTGCAAGAGAGCAACCGAGAAGTGGCAAGAGTCTCCCCCGGCGAATTCATCCGGCAGGTCCGCGCCGAGACCGGCAAGGTCTACTGGCCGACTCGCAAGGAGACGGTCGCGACCGCGATCATGGTGCTGATCCTTTCCGTTGCGCTCTCCTTCTTCTTCTTCGCGGTCGACGCCTTCTTC
>DASQYQ010000211.1:0-3225 GCA_035639115.1 Sphingomicrobium sp.
CATCGGCGATGACGTCGACGATGGCATTGCCGATGCAAAGGACGTCAAGGCTCGGGTCGGGCATGGGTTCTCGCAAGAATTGAGGAAAGCGCGGCGCCTAGCGGTCAGTTCAACGACGAGCAACCTTGCCTCTCCGATGACGCCAAGGCATCCTGCTCTCATGCGTCGCATATTAGTCGCCTCGACCCTGTTTCTAGCCGGCTGCGCCACCAGGCCGCAGCAGCCTGCTCCACCGGCGCAGCCCGTCCAGGCCGCGCCGATCCAGCAGCAGGCGACGCGACTGACCGGCCTCACCGCCTCGGAGCTGACGACCCATTTCGGCCGGCCCGCATTCCAGGTTCAGGAGGGCAGGAGCCTCAAGCTCCAGTTCCGGGGCAAATATTGCGTGCTCGACGCCTACCTCTACCCGGGGCAGAACGGCACTCTCGTCGTCACCCATGTGGACACCAGGACTCCGGCCGGCGGCGACACCGATCAGGCGACCTGCATCTCGGCGCTCGAATATCCGAGCTGAGCAAGGGCCCAGCCGGCGCTTTCGGCGATGGTGGGATCGGGATCGCCCAAATGCCTCTCAACCGAGGCAATCAACGACCTGTCGCCGCTGTTGCCCGCGGCGATCAGGCAATTGCGGATCATTCGAGCGCGGCCGATTCGCTTGATCGGCGAGCCTGCGAACATTTCCCTGAACGAGGAATCGTCGAGCGCGAGCAGGTCCGCCAGCAGCGGCGCCGCCAATTCCGAGCGTGGCAGGAAAGCCCGGTTCGCCGAAGCAGCGTCGGCAAAGCGGTTCCAGGGGCAGACTGCGAGACAATCGTCGCAGCCGTAAATGCGATTGCCGACCGCCGAGCGGAATTCCTCGGGGATGGGGCCGTCATGCTCGATCGTGAGGTAGGAAATGCAGCGGCGCGCATCGATCCGGTGCGGCCCGATGAATGCCTTCGTCGGGCAGGCCTGGAGGCAGCGGGTGCAGCTGCCGCAATGCTGGCCAGGGTCGGCAGGAGCGTCGGAATCCAGCTCGAGGCTGGTGAGGATGACGCCGAGGAACATCCAGCTCCCATGTTCCCGGCTGACGAGATTGGTGTGCTTGCCCTGCCAGCCGATCCCGGCAGCTTGGGAGAGCGGCTTCTCCATCACCGGAGCAGTGTCGACGAAGACCTTCAATTCGCCGCCGGTCACCTCGGCGAGCCAGCGCCCGAGCGCCTTAAGCGCCTTCTTGACGGTCTTATGATAGTCGCCGCCTTGAGCGTAGACCGAGATTCGACCGAGCTCCGGATGATCCGCAAGCGCGAGCGGATCGGAGGACGGCGCATAGCTCATCCCGAGCGCGATCGCCGACCTCGCCTCAGGCCATAGGGCGAGCGGCGAGACTCGATGGTGCGCCCGCGCTTCCATCCACTCCATCGTTCCGTGGTGGCCGGCCTCGATCCAGCGCTTCAAGTCCAGTCCCGCCGAGTCGACGGAGTCCGCGCGCGCGAAGCCGCAGGCTGAAAAGCCGAGCTCCGCCGCTTTCGCCCTTATTGCTTCCTCAAGGCTTTGGCCCTTATGCACGGGTCGCCTCTACATCGGCGGCGTCGATTTTCGTAGGAATTTCAGTGCTCCAGCAGGTCTCGCAATCCGCAGCCGCCGATGCGATCGCCGTCGAAGCGATCGATCTGGTCAAGGATTTCGGCGAAACCCGAGCCGTCGACGGAGTGACGCTCTCGGTGCCGCGCGGCTCGATATACGGCCTTCTCGGCCCAAATGGCGCGGGCAAGACGACGACTTTGAGAATGCTGATCGGAATCATCGATCCGTCGAGCGGAACAAGACGCGTGCTTGGCCGGGAGAGGCCGCTCGATGCTGCTCCGGAAGTAGGCTACCTTCCTGAGGAGCGTGGTCTTTACCCGGCCATGCACGCGCGCGACGCGATTGCCTTCATGGGCGCGCTTCGCGGGCTGCCGCTCGACGAGGGCCGGCGACGGGCCGAGCAGCTCCTCGAAGAACATGGCCTCGGCCAATGGTCGAAAAAGTCGATCCGGTCGCTCTCCAAGGGGATGGCCCAAACTGTCCAGCTGCTCGGAACGATCGTCCACCGGCCGCGCCTGATCGTTCTGGACGAGCCCTTCGCCGGTCTCGATGCGATCAACCAAGGCCGGCTCGAGGAGCTGATCCGCCGTGAAGCAAGCGCGGGCGCAACGATCATCTTCTCAACCCATGTCATCGCCCATGCCGAACGCCTGTGCGAGCAGGTCGCGATCATCGCCAAGGGCAGGGTCGCTTTCGACGGTCGCGTCGACGAGGCGCGCGCGCGGCTTCGGCCGATCGTCCGGCTGCGCACGCGAGCGGCTGATGGCGAATGGCGCTCGGCGATTCCGGCCAATGCCCGGCACGAAGGCGACGAATGGGTGTTCGAGTTGCCGGAGGGTGGTCCCGAACCGCTGCTAAAGGCATTGATCGACGGCGGAGCGGGAATCGAGACGCTCGCAATCGAGCGGCCCGGGCTGCACGATGCGTTCGTCGCGATCGCGGGCGATCGTGCCGCAGCCGAGATGGGCGAGGGGACGGCGCAATGATTCGCTTCATCCGCTCGTCGCTGGTCATCGCCCGCCGCGACTTCGGCGCCACCGTGCTGTCGAAGGCCTTTATTTTCTTCCTTCTCGGGCCGCTCTTCCCGCTGCTTCTCGGAGGCCTGTTCGGAAGCATTGGAGCACGTGTCGCCACGCAGGCCGAAAAGCCCGTCGTCGCAGTCGTCTGGAGCACTCATGACTTCGACCGTCTGATGAGCGCGCGCACCGAGCTTGCGCAGGCGCTAACCGACGCGGCGGTCGTCAACATCGTGCATTATGCCCCGGAGCACGACCTCGCGAAGCAGCAGCAGCGGCTGCTTGCAAGCGAAGACCCGCCTGTTCGTGCAGTGCTCAGCGGAGACCTCGACCATCCGCATCTTACCGGCGCCGTCAGCGGGGATCCGGCGACTCTGGGGCAGCTGCGTCTGCTCCTCGGCAACGCACGCGCATCCGAATCCAGCGAGGCCGAGCTTCCAGTCACGAACATCCACGCGCCCACCGGCTCGCTCGTCAACGATCGAGCGGTGACCGCGCAGATCGGTCAGATGCTGATCTTCTTCCTGACCCTGTTCCTCGCCGGAATGGTGATGTCACAGCTGATCGAGGAGAAGTCGAACAAGATCATCGAGGTCATCGCAGCAGCCGTCCCAATCGAGGCCATGTTCGTCGGCAAGCTGTT
>DASQYQ010000212.1:0-6368 GCA_035639115.1 Sphingomicrobium sp.
GCAAGCTCCAGCAGCGCCACCAGTTCGCGCAGGTCACGAGCAAGGATCCCGCGTGGATAATATTGCTCCCCGTGGGGCCGGCCACTTTGCCCGTGCGCTCGGAGGTCGGGCATGATCACTCGAAATCCGTCGCTCGCGATCCGCTCCGCATGCCCGAACTTGATCCAGTTCATGTTGGCGTCGGAGAAGAGCCCGTGAAGCAGGATGACAGGCCTTCCCTGCCCGACTTCATGATAAGCGAGCTCAACCCCGTCCGACGCGGTCCAGAAATGCACGCTGGCCTCGATCATCCGGGAAACTTGCCCGTCGCTTCGATCCACTTGGCGACCAGGGGCTGATATTCTTCGGTCCGTTTCTGAGGCAGCCCCTCGGTATTCAGCCAGGCGCGGTGCATGCTCTCAGCCCCGAAGTGATGTTTCGGAACGAACCGCGACGGGTCGTCGAAGCTGGCAACCGCCAAATCCATGTTCCCGCTGCCTTCGGTGAACTGGAAGCCTAGCGAGCTCCCGCATTCGCGGCAGTATGGTCGCCTGGCGATCGGCGAGCTCGCGTACCAGTCCGGCTCAGCTTCCCACTTCACCTCTTCCTGCTTGACGTTCTTGAACGCGATCGAGATCGATCCCGTAGCGCGCTGGCACATCCGGCAGTGGCAGAGGTAGGCGTCATTGTCATGGATCAGGGCGCTGTAGCGGACGCGACCGCAGGCGCAGCCGCCGGTCATCTGATCAGCCATTCGCAAACTTCCTTTCCCCTGGCCTTGGTCGCGCGCCCAATGCGCGTGTAATGGAGCGCATGTCCAGCGCTCCTACCGCCGACGAAATCGCCCGCGACGCGACCTGGCTGGTTCAGGCGCTGGACCCCTCGCAAGGCGCCGCTCGCCTGGTCGCGATGGATCCGGACAGCTACCGCGCCGCAAGCTTCCTCGACGACCGGCTGCTTCAGTCTCCAGTCGATGCGCAGATCGTCGCGTGGACTGACATCGAAGCTGCGGTGACCGACGACATGCGCTCGGACGCTCGCTGGATCTTTCACATCGGCCACGTCGGGTCGACGCTCGTCTCACGGCTTCTCGGTGATCTCGACGACGTCCTTGCAATCCGCGAACCGCGGCTGCTTCGCGATCTTGCGCTTACGCCCGCCGACATCCGCCACCGATATATTGCGCCCATCCCAAAGCTCATGTCGCGGACATTCTCGGATTCGGAGGTCGCATGTGTGAAGGCGACCAGCTTCGCGAGCGAGATCGCTCCGGAACTCGTGCCTCCGAACGAGCGCGCATTGTTCATGTACGCGACGCCCCGCAACTACATCGCGAGCATATTGGCGGGAGAGAATAGCATCGAGGAATTGCGCCTCCTCGCCGGCAAGCGCGCGCAGCGGCTGAACGCTCGAGGCATATACGTGCCGGCCCAGAACGATGCCGGCCACGCCGCGGCTGCATGGGCGACCGAGATGACCGCTCTCGAAGTCGCGTCGGACGCAATGTCCGACCGGAAGATCAAATGGGTCGATTTCGACTCGATGCTGGCGGACATGGAGCTCGCGCTGGTCCAGATCGGAAGCTTCTTCCGATTCACCTTCCAGGCGGAGGCAATGCAGGAGATCGTCCGCGGGCCGCTGATGAGCCGCTACTCAAAGGCGGTCGAATATGAGTACAGCCCGAACCTTCGGCGCGAGCTGATCGGCGAGGCAGCCGAGCGCCACTCCGCGGACATCGCCACCGCTCTTGCCATGCTTCGCTCGGCAGCCGAGAAATCGCCGCTGCTGGCGCGGGCGCTCCGGCGAAGCGAGGAGGGTTGATGTACCGGGTGCTGCAAATCCTGAATGACTCCGAAATCGCCGAATGCCGGCGGATAGCCGCTGCTACCCAGTTCATCGACGGCAGGATCACCAACCCGCACAACACCGCCAAGCAGAACGAGCAGCTGCACGACGCGAGCGCCTATCAGAAGAGCTCGGAGCTTCTTCGCAACGCCCTTCTGCGCTCGGCCGAGTTCAGGGAATTCGCCTTCCCAGTCTCGCTCGCCCCGCCGATGATGACCCGGTACAAGCCCGGGATGAAATATGGCGCGCATGCCGACGCCGCTTTCATCCAGCTCCCCGGCGCCACGATCCGAAGCGATCTAAGCTGCACGATCTTCCTCAACGATCCGAAGGATTATGACGGCGGCGAGCTTCACGTTCGCCTTGGCGACGCAGACCTCAAGTTCAAGCTCGAGCCGGGACAGTCGATCGTCTATCCGTCGGACTCGCTGCACCAGGTGATCCCCGTCAGCCGAGGCGAGCGACTGGTCGCGATCACCTTCATCCAGAGCCGGATCCAGGACCCGTTCCGTCGGAACCTGCTTTACGAGTTGAACGAGGTGGCCGCATTGGAGGGCCTCAAGATGGATCCGGAAAATTTCAGCCGGATGCAACTGATCCAGCAGAACCTGCTGCGCTACTGGAGCGACATGCCCTGAGCGCTGAAGCTACGGCGTTCCGGCGGCCGTAGGCGGCATCGACACATGTTCGTGGACGATCTTCCAGCTTCCATCGCGCTGGCGCTGAAAGACATCCGTGAACCGTGCGCTGACGGTCGGGTTCGCAGCGCCTGCCTGCACCGTGAAGATCTCGGTCCCGGAACTGACGAACGCGTCCGGGCCGAGGATCTGAATCTTGCGGTCGGGAACGTGATAATTGGCGGGCTTCATGCTGATGAACGTATTTGCCCAGCCCGTCTGGACCTTTCGATCCGTGGTCGCGGCCGAATGCGACGCATCGAACATCACCGCGCCGTTCGCATATTGATTCATGATCGCATTCACGTCGCCCGACGTGAAGGTCGCCTCGGCACGCTCTGCGATCGCAGTGGCCTCCGCTTCAGTCACCGGCGAATGAGCACCTTGCTGAACCCGGCATCCCGCCAGAGCAGTCGCGAGGACGAGCGAGGCCGCGACCAGCCGCACCGTCAGGCTGCCTTCTGCAGATGCTTGCGCCCGAGAAGCTCGGCGATCTGCACTGCGTTGAGCGCGGCGCCCTTTCGCAAATTGTCGCTGACCACCCATAGGCTGAGCCCGTTCTCGACGGTCGGATCCTCGCGGATTCGGCTGACGTAGGTCGCGTAATCGCCGACGCATTCGACGGGCGTCACATAGCCGCCGTCCTCATGCTTATCGACGACCAGCACGCCCGGAGCCTCGCGCAGGATTCTTCGCGCGTCCTCCGCCGAAATCTCATTCTCGAACTCGATGTTCACCGCTTCCGAGTGGCCCACGAAGACGGGCACTCGGACGCAGGTCGCAGTCAGCTTGATCTTGGCATCGAGGATCTTCTTGGTCTCGACCACCATCTTCCATTCTTCCTTGGTCGAGCCGTCGTCGAGGATGACGTCGACCTGCGGAATGACGTTGAAGGCGATCTGCTTGGGATAGATTTTCGGCTCAGCCTGGTCGCCCACGAAAATGTTGCGCGACTGGTTGAACAGCTCGTCCATCGCAGCTTTGCCGGTGCCCGAAACCGACTGGTAGGTCGCGACCACCACGCGCTTGATCTTAGCCGCGTCATGCAGCGGCTTCAGCGCGACTACGAGTTGCGCCGTGGAGCAGTTCGGGTTCGCAATGATATTCTTCCTCCGATAGCCGGCGATCGCCTCCGAATTCACCTCCGGCACGATCAGCGGAACGTCCGGATCCATCCGAAACAGAGAGCTATTGTCGATGACCGTGCACCCCGCCGCCGCGGCTATCGGCGCATAGATCTTGGACACTGCAGATCCGGCGGCGAACAGCGCCATATCCCAGCCCGTAAAATCGAAATGCTCGAGGTTTTTGACTGTCAGCATCTCGTCGGTCTCGCCGAACTCGATCTGATCTCCAGTCGACCGCGACGACGCGAGCGCTGCGACCTCGTCGAGCGGGAATTGCCGCTCGGCAAGGATGTTCAGAAGCTCGCGCCCGACATTGCCCGTCGCTCCGACGACCGCGACCCGGTAACCCATGATGACTCTCCAGCTTGCGCGCTCCGCCTATCGCAAGCGGCCACGGATGGCGATATGGCTCCGCAACCTGCGCGGGCAAGGGGGGGATTGGTGCGGCGCGATACGTTGCTCGCAATTGGCGTTCTGATCCTCGTCCTGGCGGCGCTCGCAGCCAAGTCGCTTCTGCTTTCGGTCCCACCGGTTCGAAGCGCAGCCGACGAGTTCAATGCAGATCGAGCCAAGGCGCGGCTGGCCTACATCCTCGGCGACGAGCGCCCTCATCCCGCGGATTCAGAAGGCGATGACCTCGTCCGCGCTCGGCTTGTCACCGTGCTCGGGCAGATGGGCCTCAAGCCCATCGTCCGCGATCAGATCGCCTGCAACGATTTCCAGAAGGCTCGGCTCGTTGCCTGCGCCCGAGCGCGCAACGTCATCGCGGTCATCGGCCCGCCGGCCGGAAAGGCGCTGCTTCTCAGCACTCATTACGACAGCGTTCCCGTCGGGCCTGGCGCATCGGATGATGGAATCGGCACAGCGACATTGCTCGAGGTCGGCTCCATCCTCAAGAACCGGCCACTGAACCGCCCTATCATCCTCCTCTTCAACGAGGGCGAAGAGCTCGGCCTCGTCGGCGCGCGCGCCTTCCTCGCCGATCCGCTCAGCCGCAATGTCGACAGCCTCCTCAACTTCGAGGCGCGCGGAGTGAACGGCCAGGTGACGATGTTCGAGACGAGCCAGCCCAACGGGGCCGCAATGGCGGCCTATGCTGCGTCGGTCAGGCGCCCCTATGCGAGCAGCTTGGCGACCGACGTCGCTCACTTGATTCCCAACGACACCGACGTGACTCTCTACAAGGAGCGCGGTTGGCTCACGCTCAATTCCGCGATCGTCGGGAACGAGACCCGCTATCATAGCCCGGGCGACAATCTCGCCGGCCTCGACGCGCGCAGTCTGCAGGACATGGGCGACGAGGCGTTGGCGCTGGCGTCAACGCTGTCGGCGGGAGCGCCGAAGGCGACAGGACGCCGGATCTTCTTCGATCTTTCGCAGCGGCTGTTTGTCCAAATGCCGCTCTGGACGGGCGTCATCTGTTTACTGGCCCTGGTGGCGGCCTTCGCCTTCGTTACTTGGCGGAGGGACGCGTTGGCCCGCGGAACCGCGATTGCGCTCGGCTCGATCGTCCTGGGCAGCCTTCTCGCCTGGCTCGCCGTAACTGCCGTCGGCTTCCTTCGGCCTGGGAACTACTGGCGAGCACATCCCGAATTCACCTTCGTCGCGATCTACGCGACGACTTTGCTCGGCCAACTCGCGATCCTGCGGGCCTTTGGAGCGAGGCTCCAGGTGCGACAGCTCCGGCCGGCGTCCTGGCTCGTCTTCCTCATATTGGGCGCCCTCCTCGCGCTCGCTGCGCCAGGGGCGATCATCTACTTCCTGATCCCTCCCGCAGCAGTCGTCGCCGGAATCGCGCTTGGGCGCTTGTACCGCCCCGCGGAGATCATCGGGGCAGTGGTCGGCATTCTCCTGCTCTACCTCACTTGGGGCGAGCTCTTGGCCGCGCTCGAGGAGCTATTCAGTCCGGGCCCGCTGTGGATCGTCGCGCCGGTCGCCGCGATCATGGCGGTTCCGGTGCTCATCGAGGCGCAAGGGCTCTTCCTCCGAACTAGCCGACGCTTCTTGCTGCTCGGGTCCGCCTGCATCGCAATCCTCTCATGGGCACTCACCGCAGCCGTTCCCGCTTATTCGCAAGATCATCAGCAACGCTTCACCATCGAGCACCTGACTCAATTCCCCGCGCGTCAGAGCAGCTGGTCCATCCTCAATGACGGCGCGACGCTGCCGCCGGCCTACGCGCGATTCGGGCCGTGGCATCGCGGCAAGCTCGACTTTTCCGAGCGTCAACGATGGCTGGCGAAGGCTCCGTCCGCGCCAGGCGTCGAGCCGCCCTCGGTCCAGACGCTCGAAGCCGTAAACCACGGTAGCGAACGCAGCATCAGGCTTCGCCTCCGATCTAACGGCGCGGAACGAACCCTTCTCGTCGCCGCTCCCGAAGCGCATATACTGACTGCCGGAATCACTGGCTTCATCCGTCCGATCGCGAACGACGATTCGTCCGGAAGGTTCACCATCGCCTGCACCGGACGGAGCTGCGACGGGGCGGAGTTGAGCATCGACCTCGACAGTGCAAAGCCGGTCCAATTCACCATAATCGGCGCCCGGAACGGACTGCCTCAAAGTGCCGCCCCGCTGGTCTCCGCGCGTCCGCGATTCGCCCGGCCGCAATACACACCCGACGAGACCGTCGCGGTCACTCATGTGAGGCTCTGACCGACTCGCGCGCACTATGCTATGAGCGGTCCCGGCGCCCGGCGCTCTGACGAGCGCCGGACGGCACCTGGTCAAAGGAGGTGTC
>DASQYQ010000213.1:0-2672 GCA_035639115.1 Sphingomicrobium sp.
AGCAAGCACGCGCGGACCTGCCGTTCGACATCGACGGCGTGGTCTACAAGGTCGACCGACTCGACCTGCAGGAGCGCTTGGGCTTCGTTGCTCGAGCGCCGCGCTGGGGGCTCGCGCACAAGTTCCCGGCGGAAAAGGCCGAGACTAGGCTGGAGGCGATCGACATCCAGGTCGGCCGCACGGGCAAGCTCACTCCGGTCGGGCGCCTTACGCCGGTCGGAGTCGGAGGCGTGATTGTCGCGAACGTCACGCTTCACAACCGCGACGAAATCGCCCGCCTCGGACTTCGCATCGGCGATCGCGTGCGTATCCAGCGCGCCGGCGATGTGATCCCGCAAGTGGTCGAAAACCTGAGTCGAGACGACCCGCGACCCGCATATATATTTCCCGATCGCTGCCCCGAGTGCGGCAGCGAAGCAGTAGCCGAGGAAGGCGAGGTCGACGTCCGTTGCACCGGCGGCCTGATCTGCCCGGCGCAGCGCTTCGAACGCCTCCGCCATTTTGTCAGCAGGGGCGCGCTCGACATCGAAGGCCTCGGCGAAAAGAGCATCGCCGAGTTCATCGAGCTTGGCTGGCTGAACTCGCCCGCCGACATCTTCCGGCTTCGAAACCACCGCTCGGATCTGCTCGGGCGCGAGGGCTGGAAGGAGAAATCGGTCGACAATCTGCTCGCCGCGATCGAGGCGAAGCGCCAGCCGGACGGCCCTCGCTTCCTCTTCGGCCTCGGCATCCGCCACGTCGGAATCGTCACTGCGCGAGACCTGCTCAAATGCTTCGGGACGGTCGAGGAGCTACGACTGGTCGCGCTTTCGGAACGCGGGCAGGAGGAACTGTCGTCGGTGCAGGGCGTCGGGCCCGTAGTTGGCGAAGCGCTCCACGATTTCTTCCATGAGAAGCACAATCAGCAGGTCCTCGACGACCTCCTGTCGGAAGTGTCGCCGAAGCATTTCGTCAGCGACTCCAAGCAGACGGAATGGACTGGCAAGACCATCGTCTTCACCGGAAGCCTCGAGACGATGAGCCGCGACGAAGCGAAGGCACAGGCCGAGCGTCTCGGCGCGCGCGCAGCGGGTTCGGTCAGCGCGAAGACCGACCTCGTCGTCGCCGGTCCCGGCGCCGGCTCCAAGCTCAAGAAGGCCGAGGAGCTCGGGATTCGAGTCGTCGGCGAGGAGGAATGGGCAAGGATCGTCGCCGACGCATGACGGCGGACAGGGAGATCCTCCGCGCCTGGCTGACGGCAAGGTCGATCGCTCGCGGACTGCCTCCTCCAGTCCCCGAGTTCGGTGGTTTTCTCGTCGATACCGACAGCGAGGAAGAAATTCGTCGCTGGGTCTTCGCGGAGGTCGTCGCCGGTATCAGCGAACTCGCCGGCTCTATCGCCGAGCCGCTGCACTTGATCAAATTGTGCGGCACTGAAGCCGAGTTGCGGCAGGCACTTCCCGCGGCCTGGACGATCCAGGGCGGAAGCTGGTTCATGGCGCTCGAAAGCGAACCACCGAAGGTCGACCCGCTTCCGCTCGGCTATGCATTGCAGACCATTCGTGACGGGCCGGTTACGCGCGTCGAAATCAGAGCTGCTGAAGGCGAGCTCGCAGCCAGCGGCTACGGAGCGGAGACCTCCCACGCCTTCGTCTACGACCGCATCGCGACCGACACCGCGCACCGCCGCAAAGGCCTGGGACGAGCGGTGATGGCGGCGATCGGAAGCTGCCGGAATTCGAGATCGGCTCGCCAACTGCTGATGGCCACTGCTGAGGGGGAAAAGCTCTATTCGACACTCGGTTGGATCAGGCTCTCGCCCTACTCCACGGCTTACCTGCCGACTAACGTGCCCCGCTCGTCCGCCGGATGAAGTCGCCGACATTGTCGTGCAGCTCAACCAGCGTCGGGAGGTGGACGTACACCATGTGGCCCGACTGGTAATAATGATATTCGATATTGCCCTGGAGCGCCGGCGGGATCGGTAGATGGCGCATCTCCATCTTGCCTTCGAAATAGGGCGTAGAGACGTCGAAATAGCCGCCGTTGACCATCACCTTCATGGTCGGGTTGACCTTCATCGCCTTCGCCAGGTCGGGAAGCACGTTGGGGAGCATGATCAGCGGCTTGTCGGCGCCGGGTGGCTGATGCTTGTAGTCCCATTTGCCGTAGACCGGGATGCCCGACTTGAACTGGATGTCGGGGCGGTAGTTGAGCCGATCCCGAACATAATTGTGATAGGCGGCGACATAGGCCGCATCAAGCGCCGCACCCTGCGGATCGTCGCTCGCAACCTTGCTCAGCGGATCCAGAGTCACGCCAAGGAAGCGCGTGTCGAGCGTTCCAGTGGTCAGTCCCTGCGCGGCGAGAAACTCCTTCTGGAAGGCCCCATATTCGATGCGCAGGTTCGACTTGAGCAAGTAGGGGACGGCCAGGCCCGTATAGGCTGACAGCTGCTCGGCGATCCGCTGCCGCTCACTGTCCGGAAGCGCATCGCCCTTCAGCAGCGCCGCCTGGTAATCGCCGGTGGCGAACTGCTCGACCTGAGCGAGATAGGCGTTGAGGTCCGCCGGCCGGTTCGGCGACTTGTTGAAATACCAGGCCGTCGCCGCATAGGTGGGGAGCGCGACCAGGTACGGCATATCGATGCCCGGATTCAGCTGCGGATCGTCCGGCATGAAGTCCCAGTTGAG
>DASQYQ010000214.1:0-2154 GCA_035639115.1 Sphingomicrobium sp.
GCGCCTGGTCTGCTCGGTCAACAAGGAGATGAGCGGCCGCCCGGTGCCGGACATCGAGGCGCTCCTGGTGGGCGAAATGCAGGTGGAGCTGCCCAACGTCTGACCTGCCCACGGTCTTCACGATCGGTCATTCGACGCGAACGGTCCTGGAGTTCGCCACTATTCTGCAAAATGCGGGCGTCGGGATCGTCGTCGACGTTCGGACCGTCCCGCGGTCGCGGACCAACCCGCAGTACAATTTCGATGTTCTTCCGGACGAGCTCAGCGGATGGCAGATCGGCTATCAGCGCATCGCAGAACTTGGCGGCCTCCGCGGAAAATCCGCGACCGTACCGCCTGGTGTGAACAGCTTCTGGCAGAACCAGAGCTTCCACAATTACGCCGATTATGCCCTTTCCGACGAATTCGAAGCCGGTCTGGCAAAGCTGCTCGCCCTCGCTTCGCATCGCCCGACGGTCATCATGTGCGCCGAATCGCTATGGTGGCGCTGTCATCGGCGCATCATCGCCGACTATCTCCTCGATCGGGGCTGGCGGGTCGTTCACCTCATGGGCGAAGGGCGCGAGGATGCAGCGAAAATGACGCCGGCCGCGCGGAAGAAGGACGGGCGATTAGTCTATCCCCCAGAGTGACCCACGCCCTATGCGAAGAGGTCGACGACGTCCGCATCTGGTGCCGCCGATTTCACCAACAGCCGACGATGGCAGCCACCGGGTTCGCGCTCGTAACAAAGCAATGCGCTTGGCTTCTCTTCGGCAAGCGCAACCATCCGGGCAGCTTCGGCCATGGCCTCGGGGAGCTCGAGCTGGCCCGCATAGATGCGCTTCAAGTCGTCGGTCCTACCGGCTCGTGCCGCCGCCCGGCCTTCCGCGGGCGTTCCGAGCGCGCGGAGATGGACGTAATCGATACCCTCCTCCGCAAGGGAGTTCCGCAGCGGGGTCTTCGAGAAGCCGGGCCGACGCGAGTTGGGAACCGCACGAACGTCGATGACCTGGCGAACGCCGGCTTGCTTCAGCGCAGCGATGAACTCGGCCATCGTCGTGCCTTCATACCCGATTGTGAAGATCTTCATTCCTCTGCGTAGCAGACGGCTTCGATGTTCGCGCCGTCGGGATCACAGACGAAGGCCGCATAATAGTTCGCGCCGTAGTTGGGGCGCGGTCCAGGAGCGCCATTGTCCCGCCCGCCGGCCTTCAGAGCCGAAGCATGGAAATCATCGACCTGCTGCCGCCGGCCGGCCTTGAAAGCCACGTGCACGCCTTCACCGACCTTCTCGCCGTCGCCGATCCAGAATATCTTCTCGCCCGGAACTCCGAAGCCCAAGGCGGTAGTGCCGTCGCCGGTTTTGTCCGGGCCGACCTCCATCTGGACCGACATGCCCAGCGCACCAAGGGCGGCCTCGTAAAAGGCTCGCGAACGGGCGATGTCGGATACCGGGATTCCCATATGGTCGATCATCTCGCGCTCCTGACAGGCAAGGACAACGCGCCATCCGTCCCGACGTTCAGCCGGTCATTGGCTTTGTTGCTGTTGCTGATCGGGCATTTCCCACACGCGGACGTAATCGACCTCCATCCGCTGCGGCAGCGCGGCATCGTCGATTCCTTTCGCGGCGGCCCAGTCACCACCCATGGCTAGGTTGAGGACGAGGTAGAAGGCCGAATCGAAGGGCCAGGCCCCTCGTCCGCCCGGCTGGTCGTTCTTCACCCGCATGTAGGCGTGGTCGTCGACCCCCATCGTGATCGAATTGACCGTCCATGCAAGCTGGTACCGATGGAAGGCGCTGCACGCCGTCCGAACGTTGGTCTCGGCGCCGCGTCCGTTCTGCAGAATGTGGTTGAACAGCCCGGTGTGCAGGGTCGCATGGGCGACGTTCGGCTGCGATCCGACCTGCTCCAGGATGTCGATCTCGCCGCCGTCAGGCCATCGCTCGTCGCCTTGCGGCAGCATCCAGATCGCCGGCCACGTTCCGCGCGCGCAAGGGAGCTTTGCCGACACTTCCACGAAGCCCCCGTTGAACGACGCCTTGTTCCTGGTGAGGATCTTGGCAGAGCTGTACTTCTGCCCTCCCCAGTCCGGCAGCTTGCTGATCGCCTGCGGGTCCTCCCGCAGCTCGATGGTCAGGTGGCCGTTCTCGAGGCGCAGGTTCTGGGG
>DASQYQ010000215.1:0-6089 GCA_035639115.1 Sphingomicrobium sp.
GCGTCGAGCGAATCACAGCGCCCTGATAAAATTCCGCCCTCGTCGACCGCGGAGAGATGGCAGAGTGGTCGATTGCGGCAGACTCGAAATCTGTTGTACCCGTGAGGGTACCGGGGGTTCGAATCCCTCTCTCTCCGCCACTCACCCTGCGGCATCACTCGAGACGGCGCGGACGAGCTTGGCTGTGTAGCTGGTTGACCGTTTCCACGATCAGCTCGGCAAGCGACAGCACCTGCTCGCGCGTCAGCCACTCACGACCGTCCGCCATTCTTTCGATTTCGCTCTCGCTCACCGAGAGCCGCTTCGCGACGTCTGAAGTTCCCACAACGCGAACCACGCATTCGAGCAGCTTCTTCTCCGCTTCTCTCGACACGCGCGAAGTCTAGCGGCAGCGAAATGACACGGATAAGAACGGACCGTAAGAGAAGGCCGGCGGTCCGGATTTTCCCGACAGCGCTGAGCGAGAACCACCCGCGCGCCAGGCGAATTCAATCCGCTTTGTCGAATTTTCTTACAGACCGTGCCTCGCGGCGTCGACGCCATCCGGCATCGGGTCACGAGTCTGGTACGCCGAGATTCACGAAGCCGTTGATCGCGCGAATTCCGCAGTCCGGAGAAACTCGCGGCCATAGTGGCGCCCGACGAGCCCGACGACTTCGATGCTTTGCGCGGCATGCTCATCGCGAGCCTGCTCGGCGCCATCCTCTGGCTGGCTCTGCTCCTCTAGCCGCCTTGGTGTGCGGAAAGAAAAAGCCCCGCACTTCCTCCCGAGGGAGAGGGTCGGGGCTTAAGGGGTCCCAGCGCTGGTGGACGCGGGACCAGGGGAAAGCGTTTAGCGCGAGAACTTGCGCCGGCGAAGTCCCAGTCCGGCGAGCCCTAGGCCCACGAGAGCGAGCGTTGCGGGTTCCGGTACAGTTGCCGGCCCTTCAACGATGAAGGTCATGCTGTATCCGACTGCCGCGCCGTCGGACCTCGCGAACGTCCCATTGCCGAGCGTCATGCCATACACGCCTTCTCCTCTGCTGAAACTGGGCGCGGTAAACGTCTCCGGCGCGTCGCTGCCACTCGGGCTGAGCGAGCTGAACAAGAAAATCGTCGGCGTAGGGCTCGACTCCTCGAGTGTCCATATCGGGCTCGGGCGCGCGAACAGGGGATGAAATGGATCCAGGTTCGTCCCCCAAATCAGGCTCGCTCCAACGAGCGTTTCCCCAGGGCCAATCCGGATCGCGAAGAAATCTGACGAGTCCGTCGGTGTTTTCGCGGATCCCATGAACACATTGCTCCCGACAAGCAGGTCGAAAACCCCTACGTCGGCGGCGCCGCCGATATTGTCGTAGTCGCCGCCGGGAGCGCTGGTCGCCTCGTCGTATAGGCCCGTGTAGGGAACATCTACAAGCCCGGCGCTCGCGCCGGTCGAAAATGCGGCGAACGCGCACGCTGCGAGCAACGATGGAACCTTCACTTTGCTCTCCCTTGAATCGCTCAGCGTCGGCGCTGTCGGCCTTTCTTACAGCGCGAATCGCTCTAGCTTCAACCGGCGTCGGAGCATATAGCGGGCCAGGCCAGATAAAACAACGCCTTCGGTGATCATCGCTTGAGGGTGTAAGGGCCGCCGACATAGGAGGCGGCTCTTTAAGCGCCCCCTAAGGAAGACGTCTCAGACTTACGGGATGCCTTTGCTCAAGCAACACGCTCACTGTTGTCCCCGCTGCGGGGACGAGCTCGTACGAGTGCCGCGGCGCCTCGTGGATCGCGCCGTCAGTGTCTTCTGGCACGTTCACCGCTATCGATGCGCCAACCCGCTCTGCTCCTGGCAGGGCAACCGGCATATTGGCCCCGACCCCCGGCGCTCGGTCCACGGGACGTGAGCTTTGGCAAACAGGTGAATTTCGCACGCCGGCGGGGACAACCCCATTACAGACCGACGTAGAGCCATGAGCCAGACTGGCCGCACAAGAACCCGAGGAGGCGGCCATGCTGGAACTGATCTTCGAAGTGGGACAAACGATCTCGGTGGCGCTGCTGATCTACGGCGCCTACGTTTCCCTCGACTACGCGTTCTTCTCGGGCAATTCGGCGCCCGCAGAAGACAAGCGGCGTGAACTGCGGCCGCTTGCCACGGTGTAGCGGCTCCCGGGAGGCAAGAGGCCATGAATAGCGAAGCGCTCCGAATGTTCCTGACGCTGGCGTCGAGCGACGATGCGGGTCTGATCGACCTTCTGCTGCAGTCTCACGCAGCGCAGCTTCGGCGCGCTCGCGAATCGATGGGCACGGAGCGAGGCAGCCTTGCGTGGTGGGTGCGCTGGCGCCTTTTCGGCGAAGGGGAACGCCTCAGCTTCTCCCTGAGCCGCTTCTGGGGCGAAGTCTCTTGAGCGAGCGCCTGCGGCCGACTTGATCTGCTCAGAACCTCATGCCGCGGTTGCTCTCCAGCTCGCGCAGGTAGCGCTGCTCTTGCTGTAGCTGCGTGCGGGAGCGGCGCAAGTCTTCCTGCTCCTGGCGTTGCCGCTCGTATTCGGCGCGCCGCTGCTCCGTGGCTTTCTGCCGCTCTTCCGCGGCCTGCTGCCGCGCGTACTGATTCTGCTGGTATACCGACTGCCCCTGGTCCCGGCGGCGTTGCGCCTCCCAGCGCTGCTGGTCGATGTCCTGCTGCCGTTTCTCGTATTCCGCTTTAGCCCACTCGACCTGGTCCTGCCGCCGCTTCGCCTCTTCTTCCTGGAAGCGCAGCTGCTCGGCTCTTCGCACCTCGTCCTGGCGCAGGCGCTCGGCGGCGCGCTTGTGGTCCAGGTACGTGTAGGCGCCGCCGATCGCGACCGCCGCGAGCAGCGCGATGCCGATCATCCAGCCGAGCGGTGAGGATTCCGGGCCGGCGGCGAGGGCCGGCGTGGAAGTCCGCAGACGAGAAGCGACGGCATCGCTGCCGCCGGACAATGCGCGCACCGCCTCTTCGCGCAGCTTCTCGTCATAGAGCCTTCGCCGCGTCGCGTCGGACAAGATGCCATGCGCTTCGCGCAGCAAGGCCTTTTCCGCGAGGACTTCCGGCGCGTTGCTGCTCTCGAAGATCCGCATGCGCGCATCGTAGGCGGAGTCGATGATTTCCTGGGTCGCCGTTCTCGAGATCTGCAGGACGTCGTAGAGCGTCTTTTTTCTTGTCGCCATTTTTGCCGCTCCCTTTGCGCGGGGTTATCGACCGTCGTAGTAATAGCGGGGTTCGGAGCCGGGCGGCGGAACGTCCGGCAGATTCGGATCTCGGCGGATATTCACGCCGGGTGCTCTGTACACATACCTTGGGGGCGGGCGCTGCAAGCCGTTCGGGTCGTAGGTGACGATCGGGCGGCGCTGGCGATCCTCATACTCCATCACCTGGTAATGCAGCCGATCCGATTCGGCTCTCATCCGTGCCGCCTCGTACTCGTTTCGCGACGGGTTCGTCGGCGTATGCATCTTCACCGGCGCGCATTGCTCGCCGGCGCGACGGTCCGTATAAGTGACGCGGCCGGATTCATCCACCTGCCGGCAGACGCCTTGCGCGAAAGCACTGGCGCTGGCCAATGCCAAGCCAAGCAGCAACGCTGAGTTGGCGATCCCCATCCCTTCCCCCGGTCCCCGTCCGCCCCATGCTGGCCCAGCAGGCGGTCGCGCTGGAAATCCTATCTTTTCTGATTGTCAGGCGCTGTGAGGTGTTTGTCGGTATGCGTGCAAAGGCTGTTTGGAGGGGCCGCCGGGGCTATCTGTCTGTCCGAAGTGCCTCTTTGAGGCCGAGCACACCATCTCTCATGCATTCATGACGATGCCTGCTGCTGAAGCAGACGGTTCTGCTACCGTATGCCGGCACGACATGGATTCGCCACTGACACGCGCGGAACGCCCGAGGGCCTCGATGCGAGCGCTCGCGCTGGCGTTGTTTTTCGTAGCGCTTGCGGGGCAGGCGCAGGTCGGCACGTCGACGTTCACGGCCCGTGTGTCGGTCGGGACCAGCTGCAACATCTCGACGAGCGCGGTCGCCTTCGGCAACTACGACCCCATCGTCGCCAACAAGACCACGAGCCTGAATGCGGTCGGCTCGGTCACCATCACCTGTGTGAAGGGCACGGCACCGACGATTGCCCTCGGCCTTGGCAACAATGCGACGGGATCTCAGCGGCGCATGAAGGACGCGGTGAGCGGCGACTTCCTCCTGTACGAGCTTTATCAGCCAAGCTCGAGCGCGGCGGGCGCGGCGTGTTCGTTCCCGGGCAGCGTAGTGTGGGGTTCGGCGGGAGCCAATCTGCTCACCGCGACGTCCGCGCCGAGCAAGGTCGCTCGCTCGTACAACGTCTGCGGCACGGTGAGCGCGGCGCAGAACCCGACGGTCGGGACGTACAACGACACCGTCAATGCCACCGTAAACTTTTGAGCTATGATGGCAAAGACTCAACAACACCACCAATCGGAGTCGCGCTTGAGCAGGGGAGGAAGGGCACGCGCCCGGTCCATCGCGCGCTGGGCGATTGCGGCAGTCGCCTTGGCCGCCGCTCACGCCGCCATCGCGGGCTCTTTCGAAGTGAATCCCATCCGCGTCGACCTCTCGTCGGCGGCGCGTAGCGCCGCCTTGACGGTGCGCAACAACGGCGCGGAACCTGTTGTGGTCCAGATCAGCGTCCAGTCTTGGTCGCAGCGCAACGGGGCCGACGTCCTCGAAGCGACGAACGACGTGCTCGCGAGCCCGCCCATTGCGACGATCGCTCCCGACAAGGAGCAGATCGTGCGCGTCGGCTTGCGCCGCGCGCCGGACGCCGCGAAGGAGTTGAGCTACCGCCTGTTCCTCCAGGAAGTGCCGCCGCCGCCGCGCCCCGGCTTCCAGGGCCTGCAGGTCGCGCTGCGCGTCGGCCTGCCGATCTTCGTGCGCCCCGCGAGCGGGCCGGCGAAGGCGGCCCTCGTCTGGAACGCCGAGCTGCGCGACGGCGCCATCGCCTTGAAGGTGGCGAACCGCGGCTCCGGCCACGTGCAGATTTCCGACGTGCAGGTTTTCGCGGCGAACGGCAAAGAGCCGATCGCCGCCGTTTCGCAGCTGGTGTACGTGTTGCCTGGCCAGTCGCGCGACTGGAGCCTCAAGCTGACTCGAGAGGGGGTCAACAAGAACGATACCGTGCAGCTCAAGGTATCCACCGATGCGGGCATCATCGACACGAGGATTGGTCTCGCTCCGTAGGCTGCTTTTTGGCTGCGCCGCTGCTCTTCTCTCGCACCCTTCGGCCTTCGCCGACGATTTCCTGATCCTCAGGCCTTCGACGGATCTCGGCGCAGCGTCGCGTCCGGGCCCCGCGTATTCGCTTCCCCCCGGACCGGACGAGAAGCCGCTGCGCCTGCGCCCGAGCGGCGAGCTGAACCCGGCTCGGGCGGCGGCAGCGTCGCCGCTCGAAGAGCTCGTCGTTCAGGTCGACGTCAACCGCCAGGGGCTGAACGAAACGGTGATCGTGCTGCGCGCGGGGGGCGAGTTCTACCTTGCCGGCAACGACCTCGAGCGCTGGCGTTTGCGGCTTCCCGAGTCGGGCGCCGTGCTGCACGCCGGGCGCAACTACTATCCGGCGAGCGCGCTTGCCGGCGCGAAGCTTTCTCTCGACGAGTCGCGCCTCGCTTTGTCGATCGACACGAGCCCGGATGCATTTTCAAGCACCGTCTCGGCGCTTCCCGGCAACGCCATGACGAATGCCGTGTTGCCGCAGCCCGGAGCGTTCCTCAACTACTCGCTCACCTCGACGCGCGCCGGTGGCGACAACGTGACCGCCGGCCTCTTCGAGGGCGGGTTTTTCTGGCGCTACGGAGTGCTGACGAGCTCGGTGCTCGAGCCGACGCTCGGTGAGTCCTCCGACTGGCGCCGGCTCGAGACGACCTACACCATGGACTTCCCAACCGACCTGGCATCGCTCCGCTTCGGCGATTCCATCAGCCGCGGCGGCGCGTGGGGGCGGCCGGTGCGCTTCGGCGGCATCCAGTACGGCACCAACTTCGCGACGCAGCCCGGCTTCATCCCGTATCCGCTCGCCATGGCGATCGGCCAGGCGGCACTGCCCTCGACCGTGGACGTATTCGTCAACAACGCCCTGGTCTCG